>CALGGQ010000394.1 GCA_937915775.1 uncultured Clostridia bacterium
GTCCTTAATCGTTTTGCACCAGTCGATTGCCTTCGTCACCTTACGGGAGGACAGCAGCAGACCGAGGATAACCAGCTCCTTGACCGCGTTGGCGTTCGCACCGGGTGTATTAAACACGACGATGCCCTTCTCAGCGCAGTCCGCTACAGGGATATTATTGGTACCGGCGCCGGCTCTGGCAATCGCCAGCAGCGACTGGGGCATTTCCATTTCGTGCATCGAAGCGGAGCGCACCATAATGGCGTCCGGATTGGCAACATCGTCGCCGCAGGCATATTTGGATTTGTCAAATTTCTTCATGCCGACGGGAGAAATCTTATTTAAGGTCTTAATGTTATACATTACGCATTCGCCTCCTCAAACGCTTTCATAAAGGCAACGAGCTTTTCCACGCCCTCAATCGGCATTGCGTTATAAATAGAAGCACGCATACCGCCGACTGTTCTGTGACCTTTCAGGTTGACGAAGCCGGCCTCGGTAGCCTCCATGATGAACTTGGCGTTCAGCTCGTCGCTGTCTGTCACGAACGGAACGTTCATCAGGCTTCTGTCCTCGGGAACGACGGTGCCGCGGAACATCTTGGAGCTGTCAAGAAAATCGTAGAGAATCTTCGCCTTCTTTTCGTTATGCGCCTTCATCGCTTCCAGCGAGCCGAACTCCTCTTTAATCCAGTCAAGCACGAGCTTGCAGATATAAATTGTCCAGCACGGCGGCGTGTTGTAAAGCGAATCGGCGTCCGCCTGAATTTTGTAATCCATCATCACGGGGGTAATGTCTCTCGCCTTGCCGAGTAAATCCTCGCGGATAATCGCTACGACTAAGCCGGCAGGCGCCACATTCTTCTGCGCACCGAAGTAAACCACGCCGAACTTGCTGATATCCAGCGGCTCGGAGAGCGCGCAGGAGGAAACATCCGCAATCAGAACCTTATCGCCGACCGGCGGCAGTTCCTTGTAAACCGTGCCGTAAATCGTATTGTTCATACAAATATAAACATAGTCTGCATCCTCGCGGAAATCCTCCGGCTTCGTCTTGGGAATATAGGAGAAGGTTTTATCGGCAGAGGAGGCAACTGCCTTGACATCGCCGTATTTCTGCGCTTCCTGATATGCCTTCTTCGCCCACTGACCGGTGATGATATAATCCGCTTTGCCGCTGCCGTTCATAAAATTGAGCGGAATGGCGGAAAACTGTGCGGACGCACCGCCCTGCAGGAACAGCACCTTATAGTTATCCGGAATCTGATACAGCTCGCGCATCAGCGCCTCCGCTTCCTTGATAATCTCATCAAAGACCTTGGAGCGGTGGCTCATTTCCATGACGGACTGGCCACTGCCGTGATAATCCATAATCTCTGCGCCCGCGCGCTGCAGCACCTTTTCGGGAAGGGTGGAAGGACCTGCGCTGAAATTGTAAACTCTTGCCATAATTGTAACCTCATTTCACATTTGATATAGCCGCAATAGCATTGGCATAGTACCTATTATAAAGATATTCACTTTTTTGTCAATGTGTCCGGCAAAAGTTTGTGTATTTCGCCGACAGATTGATAATTTTTTAACAATTTCGTGGATAAGTATAACAAAAAACGGGCGGTTTTCGCCCGTTTTCGCTGTTAAAAGATGAGTTTTCTCTCTGACTTTCGGCTTGAATTTCTGTACACAATGTACAGTGCCGCATAAGATATTAGGCTGATTGCCGCCGCAATCAAGGCAAGATACACAAAATAGGTGAACAGCACATCGGCAAAGGCATTCTGATAAACTGCAGGAGCAATGTCTAACTTGGTATATACCCTGCTGAGCAAACTCAGCAGCGTGCCGAGCAGCGTGCCGAAGCTGCCGCCGGCAATACCGGCTAAGAGATAAACGCACGCTTTTCTGGCGTTACTGAACAGCAGCACAATCAGCAGCGCACTGCAAACCGCCAGAATAACGGCGCTTGCTGCCGCCGCACTGCGTGCGTTAGCTTTTGCGGTGTTCAGGCGGGTTTTGGTATCTCCCATATGGTGGAGCCCGACTACCTCGCTGAAAATTCTTGCCGCTTCCTTTGCAGCATTTTCCACATTGGCGCGCTCGTATTTCACGGAGGCCGCGTCAAAATATTCCGTTATCAGCCCGTCGAAAAAGTCAATTGTATTCTGGTTGTACAGCTCAGAAGCCTCATCGCCGAACAAATTGCGGAAGGAGGTCAGCAGTGCCGTTTTGGTGCTGTAATTGTTCTGCGCCGCCTGAAAGACCTTCAGCGGAATACCCGTTTCCTCCGCCAGCACCGCATACTTAGCATCCAGCTGCGCATTACACTCCGCAACGAGCGAATCGGTCATAATCTGTTTTTCCAGAAAATCCTGTGAGCCGAGGGTAGCGGAGAGCAGCATGGAAACCATGAGAACGCAGGTACACACGGCGGCAACCGCGGAGATAACAACAGAGAGAATTTTTCTGCTAAGACTCAGATCCACTATTCCGCCTCCTCAAAAATCAGCGCCGTAACCTGCGCGGTCAGCCCCGCACCGTCCGACACGGGATAATACAACACGGCGCCGCGCTTTGCTTTCGGGGCAACAGAGAGTACGCGCGCTTCATTGGCGAGCGTCCGTTCCTCCGAAAAGGTATAGCGGCAGGTACTGCCGCCGACTGTCACCGTCAGCGTATTCTGACTGACCGTCGGAAGCTGCGCCTGCGTCACGCGGAGATACAGACAGCCGGGCGCATCCATCTGGCTGCTTTGCGGCAGCAGAGAAATGCAGTCGGCGAGATAGGAATAATCAGCGTCATAACGCAGCGCCAAGCCGTTCACCTCGCCGATGACATCGTTTTTCGCCACGGTATCATCAGACGTGTTTTCCTGCGGTGCTGTTTCGTGATAAGCGACCGTTACATGATTTCTCACCGGCAGCAGACGCTGCACATTCCGGCTGACGCCGACAAAGAACAGCGCGCCTATCACAACGGCTGTCACCAGCGGCAGCACAATGCACCTTCGTAAAAACTTTTTGTCCATTCGTTCCTTACTGTCCTCTCTGGGAATCACTTAAAGCGTTGGTTAAGGAGAAGCTCTTTTTCTTCTTCGGCTTGTAAGCAGGCGGATTGCTGAGCTTTTTGGTGAAGTGATTTTTCTTCGCCGTCAGCTTATTGATTTCATGCACGGGGCCCGCCATATATTCGGTCATATATTGATCGGCGACCGCCATCATCTGCGGATCGTTTTTCATCTCGCCGAGAATGGTCACGCCGATGATATCCTGCACCTCATTGGTGCCGTCCTCAAAGATTTCGCCGAGCATTTTGAAGAGCTTTTTCTGCTCCGCTTCGGAGCCGTTTTTAATGATATCCAGCACCTTCGCATTGCCGTATTCGGTAAAAAATGTCTCCGGCAGGAACTCGCCGTACTGAATGACGTTCTTTTTAATCTCATCCTTAAATTCAGGATACATCGCGCCGAAGCGGTTGGCAAGCGAATCGATATCATAGCTGATTAAGCCGTTCTTTGCCTTCGTTCTGGATACCGCCTTAGGCATTTTCACCTTGTCAAGATTGACCTGCTTTTTCACCTTAAACAGACGGTCAACCTCCTCAAGCACCTCGTTGCTCAGGGAACGCACCTCACGCTCGTCCGCATTGCCGAGCTCAAGCAGCAGACGGGATACCGTGTTGAATTCCGTCTTGTCCCCTGCATCCTCATACGCGCATTCAAAGGTAAGAATGTCGCCGTCGTGCGCAAGGCGGTAAATGCCCTTGTCCCCGCTGTAGGTGACGGAGGTGTCATCCTGCGCCGTTTTCTTGAAACCGAGCTGGCTGTTGCTGTCCGCCAGGCTTTTATCTATTAATGTGAAAACTTCGTTTAACTGCATTGTTTTCTTTCCTTTCAAAATAATCCGATATATTATAGCACGTCCGTCTCATTTTGTCACTATTTTTTAACAATTATTTATTATTTAAGAATTTTAGGATTGATATTATTTTTGTTATGTGGTAGAATACTGTAATCAAATAATGGATTAGTATATCTTTATTAAAGGAACTGATTTTATGGATAAACGCCCGATAGGGGTATTTGATTCGGGCCTCGGCGGACTTTCCACGGTAAGAGCGCTCAAAAAGGTGCTGCCGTGCGAGGATATTATCTATTTCGGCGATACGGGCAGAGTGCCCTACGGCACACGCTCCAACGAAACGATTGAAACTTATACCGCGCAGGACATCAAGTTTTTGCAGACCTTTTCGTGCAAGATGATTGTGGTGGCGTGCGGTACCGTTTCCACCGTATCGGCAGAGATGATTGAGCATCTGGTGGAGCCGGCAACCGGCATTGCAAAGCCGTCCGCCGCCGCAGCGGCAAGGGTAACAAAAAACGGCAGTATCGGCATCATGGGTACCAGCGCAACGATTAACAGCGGCGCCTTTGACCGTGAAATTCACCGTCACCGCCCCGATGCCGTCATCACCTCCGTGGCGTGCCCCCTGCTTGTTTCTCTGGTGGAAAGCAACTGGATTGCACCGGACGACGAGGTGACGAACGCCGCCGTCAGACGGTATCTGCAGCCAATATTGGCAGCAGGTGCGGACACCGTCATTCTCGGCTGCACGCACTTTCCGCTGCTCGCGCCCATTATTCAGCACATCGCGGGCGACGGCGTAACGCTGATTGACTCCGGCTTGGAGGAAGCAATGCATGTCAAAGCGGTGCTCGAAGAAAAGGGCTTGACCAACGAAGCAATGCACACCGGCACCTGCCGCTACTTCGTATCCGATAAACCGCAGAATTTTTACACGGCGGCAAACACGCTGCTCGGTGAGGATATCAGCTCTCAGTGCGAATTTGTGGATATTTTTAAATACATTTAGGAAACGTTATGGCGAACAAAAAAGCAGTCATTAAAATCATCGGCACGCAGCGACTTGGCGCCGATGCGGATAAAATTGAGCTGACAACCGTCGGCACGGTGGAGGAAAAGGAGGACAGCTATATCCTGCGCTACAACGAGGAGCAGGAGCCGCCCTTTCAGACCGTCAAGACGAAGCTCAGCATCTGGAAAAATGAGAACCGCGTGGAAATGATGCGCTCGGGTCCTTTCGGCTCGCTGCTGATTATTGAGCGCTCCAAGCGCAATCTCTGTACCTACGGCACCGAATACGGCGACTTGCTGATGGGTATCTACGGCAAAAATATTGAAAACGACTTTCACGGCGAAAGCGGCACGTTTACCTTCGGGTATGATATTGACGTCAACGGCGCGCTCACCTCGCAAAATGAGGTCACCGTGGAATTTAAAACCAACTGACAGGAGACACGAATGTCAAAGCTTGTAAAACAGACCCAGGAAGAACTGAAAAGCAGGATTACGGCAGCCATCGACTGCGCCATCGCAAACGGCGACCTGCCCGAAGCGGAAATTCCCGCTTTTATCATCGAAAAACCCGCGGATAAGAAAAACGGCGATTTTTCCACCAATGCCGCGATGGCAGGCGCACGCGCGTTCCGCAAGGCGCCGCGTCAGATTGCCGAGGCGATTGTATCAAACCTCGATTTATCGGGCACCCTATTTGAAAGAGCGGAAATTGCCGGCCCCGGCTTCATCAACCTTTTTCTCTCGCAGGAATATTACTCCCGCATTGTGGAGGATGTGATTGCCTGCGGCGATGATTACGGCAGAAGCGACTACGGCGAGGGCAAAAAGGTAATCGTGGAATTCGTTTCCGCTAACCCGACAGGTCCTATGCACGTCGGAAATGCAAGAGGTGCAGCCCTCGGAGATGGTATTTCCTCCCTGCTGGAATGGACGGGCTGGCATACCGAACGGGAATTCTATATCAATGATGCCGGAAATCAGATTGAAAAATTCGCCACTTCTCTGGAAGTCCGCTATCTCCAGAAATGCGGTCAGAATGTCGCACTGCCGGAAGATGCTTATCACGGTATGGATATTGTCGCTCATGCCGAAGCTTTCTATGCCGAAAACGGTGACAAATTCGCTGATGCTGACAGCAAGACCCGCCGCGATGCGCTTGTTGCGTTCGCTCTGCCGAAGAATATCGCCGGTCTGGAACGCGACCTGAAAAGCTATCGCGTCGAATATGACAACTGGTTCAGTGAAAGTTCTCTGCACAAGAGCGGTGCAGTCATGGAAATCGTGAAAAAACTCACCGACAAAGGCTATACCTATGAACAGGAAGGTGCAGTCTGGTTCAAAGCCGAACAGTTCGGCGCAGATAAAGATTTCGTTCTCGTCCGTGCCAACGGCATTCCGACTTATATCGTGCCGGATATCGCCTATCACTGCGATAAGCTTGTTACCAGAAATTTCGATAAAGCTATCAATGTTCTCGGTGCTGACCATCACGGCTATGTCCCCAGACTGAAAGCCGCGCTGAAAGCTCTGGATGTCGATACTGACAAGCTGGATGTCGTTCTGATGCAGATGGTCAAGCTCCTCCGCGACGGCGAGCCGATTAAAGTTTCCAAGCGAAGCGGCAAGGCAATCGGACTGGTGACACTTCTGGAAGAAATTCCGCTGGATGCCGCAAGATTTTTCTTCAATATGCGTGAGGCAGATTCCCATTTTGAATTTGATTTGGACTTAGCTGTCGAAAAATCTTCTCAGAATCCCGTTTACTATGTTCAGTATGCTCATGCAAGAATTTGCAGCATTCTCAGAACCTTGCAGGAAGAAGGCTTATATCAGGAAGGCACACCCCTGAACGAACTCCCTGCGCCGGAAACGTCTCAGGAAATTGAACTGATTCGTCATCTGGCGGCATTCCCCTCTGAAATCTCGGCAGCTGCGAAAATCTATGACCCGTCCAGAATTACAAAATATGCTCTCGAACTTGCCAACCTGTATCATAAATTCTATGATGCCTGCTCCGTCAAGAATGCAGAAACCCCGGAAATCCGCGAATTCAGAACTGACCTTTGCCGTGCGGCAGGACAGGTTCTCCGCAATGCCATGGCAATCCTGAAAATCGACTGCCCCGAAAAAATGTAAGCTTTTTTCTGAAATATTACACAGTGGTTACAGACAGAAGCCAGAATTTTGTGACGAATACACAAACAAGTTGGAAAAAATTCGCCGTTTTCACGAAAATAAATAAAAAATTAACACTATGTTCATATTACGTTCATAACTATATGCTACAATTTGTAATATGTAAAGAACGCACGAAAAAATATGCTGACAACTACAGATAAAATGGTTAAATTTTGAAAAAGAAAGGAAATCAGCTTATGTCAAACAGATTATTTCAGGGGCTTGTTCACCAGATGCGTGATACCATGGATGCCACAATCGGCGTTGTA
>CALGGQ010000395.1 GCA_937915775.1 uncultured Clostridia bacterium
AAATCTTCGCGCAGGCCTCCGCGTCCAGCCCGTTCGCGCCCAGCCCGTAGACCGTTTCCGTCGGAAACGCCACCAGCCCGCCGTTTTTCAGAATCGCACCCGCCGTTTCAATATCCTGTTGTGATGTTGTTAACAATTTTGTGTTCATAATCTATTGAATTCACCGTTGATAGGCGAATTCCCCACTAACCACTGACCACCGGTCACTGGCCACTCACTCCTGCGACGCCTTCAGTTTCTCCGCCGTGTCCGCGGTAATCAGCGCGTCAATCAGCTCGTCTAAATCGCCGTTTAAAATCTGCTCTAATTTATACAGGGTCAGGTTAATGCGGTGGTCGGACACCCTGCCCTGCGGATAGTTATAGGTGCGGATACGCTCGCTGCGGTCACCCGTGCCGACCTGCGCCTTGCGCTCGCCGGCAATCTCCGCGTCGTGCTTCGCCTTTTCGGCGTCATACAGTCTGGCGCGCAGCACCTTGAGCGCCTTTTCCTTGTTCTTGTGCTGGCTGCGCTCGTCCTGACATTCCACCACCGTACCCGTCGGCAGATGGGTAATACGGATGGCGGACGAGGTTTTGTTGATATGCTGTCCGCCGGCACCGCTGCTGCGGAACGTATCAATCTGCAAATCCTTTTCGCTGAGCTCAAAATCGACGTCCTCTGCCTCAGGCAGCACGGCTACCGTCGTGGTGGAGGTGTGAATCCGTCCCTGGCTCTCGGTTTCCGGCACACGCTGCACGCGGTGAACGCCCGATTCAAACTTGAAGCGGGAATATGCGCCGTCGCCCTCGACGGAAAAGGAGATTTCCTTGTAGCCGCCGAGCCCGGTTTCGCTCGCGCTCATCACCTCGGTTTTAAAGCCCTTTGCCTCGGCATACATCGTATACATTCTGTATAACACACCTGCAAATAATGCGCTCTCCTCGCCGCCGGCACCGCCGCGGATTTCAATAATCACATTGCGGTCATCGTTCGGGTCACGCGGGAGCAGCAGGATTTTCAGCTCTTCCGAAAGGCGCTCCATATCCGCCTTGCTCTGCTCGAATTCCTCCTTCACCATTGCGGCAAAATCAGCGTCCAGCGTGCTGTCTCCCAGCATTTCTCGGCTTTCCGTATTCGTGTCCTTCGCCGCCTTGTACTCTCTGAATTTTTCCACAACGGGCGTGAGCTGCTTCATTTCCTTCATCAGCGCGGTGTATTTTTCCAAATCGGCAACCACCTCGGGCTGACAAACCAGCTCGTTCACCTCGTCGTACCGTTTTTCTACTTCCAGTAATTTTTCAAACATAAATTAACGCTAATCCTTTGTGATAATCTGTTTAATATTCTTCTCAATTTTTGCACGCGGCGCCATCGCCACATGCCCGCAGTTCTTGCACTGAATTTTAAAGTCCATCCCGACGCGCAGCACTTCAAATTCCTTGCAGCCGCAGGGGTGGTTCTTTTTCATCACTAACGTATCGCCGACATTGACATTCATAGTATCAGTCCCGTTTTCCTTCAGATTTGTAATATTATACCACCTTGTTGCCGCTTTATCAACATAATTCACTATATTAAAGCATATTATTTACAGACAAATTTAAAGGAATGGTCGTATGAAATACTATCCCGAGGGGACGAATTCCTCGCTTGTAAAACGCTTTGCATCACTCCGTGAGCTAAAGGAGGCGGCGGACGGCGGCGCAGTGTACGAGGCGCCCGTTTTGATGTGCGACAGCGCACATAATTTAATCCTTGATTTAGGCTGCTGCCGCGGCGTTATTCCGCGCACAGAGGGCGCGCTCGGCATTTTGGAGGGCACGGTGCGCGATATTGCCCTGATTTCCAAGGTCAACCGCTGCGTGTGCTATCAGGTAAAGGGCTTTCACCGAAACGGGCGCGGCACTTTAACGCCCGTGCTCTCCCGCCGCAGCGTTCAGCTCGCCTGCAAAAAGGAATACATCAGCGCGCTTGCCGTCGGCGACATCATTCCCGCCGTTGTGACGCGCACGGAGCCCTTTGGCGCGTTCATTGATATCGGCGCAGGCATTAACGCCCTGATACCGATTGATATGCTCTCCGTTTCGCGCATCAACCACCCGCGCGAGCGTGTTTCACAGGGGCAGCAAATTCAGACCGTGCTGCGCAAGCGGGAGCCGGAAAAGCTCACCTTTTCGCTCAAAGAACTGCTCGGCACCTGGGAGGAAAACGCCGCGGGGCTCACCGTCGGCGACACGGTGACGGGCATCGTCCGCAGCGTGGAGGATTACGGCGTTTTCGTGGAGCTGGCGCCGAATCTGGCAGGGCTGGCGGAGCCGTATGACGGCGTATCGCCCGGCGAGCGCGTTTCCGTTTTTATCAAATCCGTTCTGCCCGACAGAATGAAGATTAAGCTGGTGATTATCGACTCGTTCGGGCAGGAGGAGGCTGTTCCGCCGCTCACCTGGTTTGTCAGCGAAAAACACCTCGACTGCTGGGAATATTCGCCGCCGGATGCCGCCAAATATATTGCCACTTTATTTTAGGAAAACAATCTGCTATAATAGAGCTATCAACACAGTGAGGTACACTATTATGGCAACTATGGCAGGCGTTATTGTGGTAGCAGCAGTCGTTGTGATTGTGCTGATTGCCGTTATTCTTATTGTTAAATACGCCGTGCGCTCGGCAAAGCGCACGATTAACAGCGCAGAGGCACAGCTGATTCGCCATGTCGTCAACACGGCTACCGAGCACGGCTTCGATTTTGACCAGACGCCGGCAGGACCGAAAAAGATTTCCAATATGACGAAGATTCTGCGCCCGGCGATTGAGCGCGATTTTCCCCGCTTTGACTGGGGCGAAATCAAGCAGATGGTTGAAACCGCTGTTAAGGCGCAGTATGCGGACAAAGCCGGTTTCACGATTCACGAAACCGCGATTTCCCGCTACGAAAAGCAGGGCGGCAGTATTGTGATTGGCACGGAAAGCTCCGTTTCCTACGACGAAGCGGGCAACAAGCGCTACTTTGCCGTGCAGTGCGAGCTGTCCTACATCAATTATAAGACGGAAAATGCGCCGAGCGAGCAGCAGCCGCATACGCTCAACTGCCCGAACTGCCGCGCGCCGCTCTCCCGCAACGCTGCGGGCGAGCTGTTCTGCGAATACTGCGGCACCATCGTCATCGGCGAAAAGACCTGGCAGATAACGGAAATCAAGGAAAAGTAAGGCGATTAAAAGCGCTTATTACAAATCAGAATTTGTCGAGATAGTGACCAGTGACCAGTGGCTAGTGACCAGTTGTTGGGCGGGACACCCGCACCCGATTATAATCGGAGCGAAGCGACCTATAACTGACCACTGTCCACTGGACACTGACCACTGAATTTGTCGTCTCCTGTTACAAAAAAGCACGGTGTTCCTTAGGGGACACCGTGCTTTTTGTGATGTGTTTATTTTTTCGGCACAATTTTATCCTTGCCGCCCATATACATTCTGAGCGCTTCGGGGATATTGACCGTACCGTCTGCATTCAGGTTGTTCTCCAAAAAGGCAATCAACATTCTCGGCGGCGCGACCACGGTGTTGTTGAGCGTGTGCGCCAGATAGTTGCCGTTTTCACCCTTTACGCGGATTTTCAGGCGTCTTGCCTGCGCGTCGGTCAGGTTCGAGCAGGAGCCGACCTCAAAATATTTCTTCTGACGCGGCGACCACGCCTCCACGTCAACGCTCTTGACTTTCAGATCGGCAAGGTCACCTGAGCAGCATTCCAGCGTGCGCACCGGAATATCCAGGCTGCGGAACAAATCAACGGTGTTCTTCCACAGCTGGTCAAACCAGTACATTGATTCCTCCGGCTTGCAGACGACGACCATCTCCTGCTTTTCAAACTGATGAATGCGGTAAACGCCGCGCTCCTCAATGCCGTGCGCGCCCTTTTCCTTGCGGAAGCAGGGCGAATACGAGGTCAGCGTCAGCGGCAGCTGCTCCTCGGGGGTAATCGTATCAATGAATTTGCCGATCATCGAATGCTCGGACGTACCGATGAGGTAAAGGTCCTCCCCCTCGATTTTGTACATCATCGCGTCCATCTCTTCAAAGCTCATAACGCCGGTCACGACGTTGGAGCGAATCATAAACGGCGGAACGACGTAGGTGAAGCCGCGGTCAATCATAAAGTCGCGCGCATAGCTGATGACAGCGCTGTGCAACCGCGCAATATCGCCCATCAGATAATAGAAGCCGTTGCCCGCCACTCTGCCGGCAGCGTCCATATCAATGCCGTCAAAGGTTTCCATAATATCGGTGTGGTACGGGATTTCATAGTCGGGCACGAACGGCTCGCCGAACTTCTCAACCTCCACGTTTTCGCTGTCGTCCTTACCAATCGGCACGGAGTCGTCAATGATGTTCGGAATGGACATCATCAGCTTCGTCACGCGCTCGCTGAGTTCATCCTGCCGCTTGGACAGTTCATCAAGCTCCTGCGCCTGCGCCGTCACCTGCTCCTTGAGCGCCATGCCCTCTTCCCGTTTGCCCTGCGCCATCAGCGCGCCGATTTGCTTTGAAATCTTGTTGCGGTTTGCGCGCAGCTCGTCTGCACGGGAGATAACGGTTCTGCGCTCCTCATCAAGTGCAATCACCTCGTCCACATAACCGAGCTTGTGCTCCTGAAACTTCTTTTTAATGTTCTCCTTCACCAGCTCGGGATTTTCTCTTACAAATTTAATATCCAGCATGTTTCGTCCTCCTATTTATCAAGCGTGTTTGCAATATCCTTTAAATCCTCTTGCGAGTAAAACTCAATTTCCAGCGTGCCCTTGTTGCCATTATTCACAACGCGCACCTTTCTGCCGAGCGTTTCCGAAAGCGAAAGCTCTACCTCGTCAAAGAAAGAATCACGGCGTTTGGCATTCTTGCGGGTAGCCGTACGGCGCGGTGATTTCGCCATTTTTTCAACGTCGCGCACCGTTAGTTTACGTGAAACAATCTGCTCCGCCACCTCCAGCATCAGCGCTGAGCTGTCAAAGGCGAGCAGCGCACGCGCATGACCGGCAGAGATGTCGCCGTTCTTCGTCATTTCGCGTACCTCCTCCGGCAGACGGAGCAAACGGAGCGAGTTCGCAATCGCCGGACGGGATTTGCCGACGGAGGCTGCGATTTCCTCCTGCGTATAGCCGCATTTATCTGCAAGCGCCTGCAAACCCTCCGCCTCTTCAATCGGGTTTAAATCCTCGCGCTGCAGGTTTTCGATAATCGCAAGCTCCATTGCCTCGGTGTCGGACAGCTCCTTCACCACCACCGGCACTTCAGAAAGTCCGGCAAGGCGCGCCGCACGCCAGCGGCGTTCACCGGCAACAAGCTGATACCCGCCGGACGGCAGCGGCCGTACCAGCAGCGGCTGCAGCACACCGTGCTGACGAATGGAGTCCGCCAACTCCTCCAGCGCCGTTTCATCAAAGGTTTTTCGCGGCTGTTCGCGGTTCGGGATAATATCGTTTAGCGGCAGCTGATTTGCGGAAAGCCCGTCATCCAGACTGTTTTCCATCATCAGCGCACCCAGTCCCTTGCCGAGCCCTGATTGCTTTTTCGCCATAATGATTCTCCTTTAACTCTTTATCACTGTTTCTTCAAAAATTCGTCGGTGAATTTTTTGTAGGCAAAGGACGCCTTGGAGTATTTTTCATAATAAATCACCGGCTTGCCGTAGGACGGGGATTCGGCAACCTTAACGCTGCGCGGAATCATCGTCCTATATGCCTTGTTCGGAAAATACTTGTTGACCTCCTCAACCACCTGCTGTGACAGGCGCAGACGGTTGTCATACATCGTAAACAGGACGCCCTCCAGCTCTAACTGCGGATTGTACTCTCTTTTGACCGTTCTGACCGTGTTGACGAGCTGGCTTAAGCCTTCGAGCGCGTAATACTCACACTGCAGCGGCACAATCAGCGTATCCGCCGCCACTAATGCGTTGATGGACAGCAGCCCGAGGCTGGGCGGACAGTCGATAATGATATAATCATAATCCATCACGATGGTGGCAATCGCCTTTTTCAGCACGCGGTTGCGGTTTTCCATCTCCGCCAGCTCCAGCTCTGCACCGGCTAAATTCATATCGGCAGGGAGCACGGACAGGTTATCAAACGGTGTTTCCAGCAAAATCGCACGCGCCGAAACCTCGCCAATCAGCATATTATAGGTAGAATATTCCACTTCACTCTTATCAATGCCGACACCCGATGTTGCGTTTCCCTGCGGGTCAACATCTATCAGTAGTGTATTTTTGCCCTTTGCGCCGAGCGCTGCCGCCAGATTGACAACCGTTGTCGTCTTGCCGACACCGCCCTTCTGGTTAAACACTGCTACTATTTTGCCCATACAATCACCTCTTATGATTGGTATTATACATTAATATGCGGTTAATATCAATGTTTCACGTGAAACTTTTTGAAAAAGTTTCACGTGAAACATAAAAACGCAAAGCAGGCAGTCATTACTGACCGCCTGCTCCGCGTGATGAAAAGAGGAGAATATGTTTAAAACGGTTGCCCGTTTTAAGCCTGTTTCGCGTTATACAGCTTTAATTGCTGTACACCTGTTGCTTTCGGTATCTTCACTCTGAATTCAATATAATCGTCTGTTTCTGTTTTATCCGCTTCTGCCTGAATGCCGGAAGCGACCATCGTTTCAATGGCTTTGTTGACCGTGTTGACGAAAATCCGCACATCACGGTAAATTTTTACCACATTTCGTTTCGGCTTTACCTGTTTATCGGTAAAGGTATCAATCAGCCTGTCCGTCTGTTCAACATTCAAGCCCTTTTCCTTGATGATGTTCAGCGCCGCCCAGATGTCCTTTTCACTCTCCAGGCGCAGCAGCGCGCGTGCGTGGCGCTCCGTCAAACCTTCCTTTTCGATGAAATAGCGCACGTCAACGGGCAATTTCAGCAGCCGCAGCTTGTTGGAGAGCGCCGACTGGCTTTTTCCGAGCCGTTTAGCGCATTCGCTTTGCGGCAGCCCGAAGTGGTTCACGAGCTGTCCGAGCGCTGCCGCTTCCTCAAAGAAGGTCAAATCGCAGCGCTGAATGTTTTCGAGAATGGAATAAACCGCGCTCTGCTCATAATCGCAGTCCACCTCAATGCAGGGAACGCGCTGCAAATTGGCAAGGATGGCGGCGCGCAGCCTGCGCTCGCCGGCAATGACCTCGAAATAATCCGAGTTATTCATGCGACGAATCAGCAGCGGCTGCAAAATGCCGTTTTCCTTAATAGAGTCCGCCAGGGAGAGCATATCCTCGCTCTGAAAACGGTGACGCGGCTGATAGGGGTTGGGCAACAGCTTTTCTGTTAATATATAGGTTATGTCCTGCAAGGGAGCTCACCTCGTTCGGTAGGGTGCTTGTCCTCTTTCCTTTGACTCCATATTATCATAAACATTCCAAAAAATAAAGGATTTCCGCTCGCGGGAAATCCTTTTTCTTCGACTGAAAAGCCTGAATTTATAACGGTTTGGTGGTAATTTTTTTGCTCTTTCGGGGGTATTCTGTCGGGGTTTGCGATATCTTTCTGATAATAACCAGAGAACGCGCATCGCCGTTCGGTAGTTTATATGAAACATTACTCTCTGTTTCGCCGCCGAGCACCTCGATGGCGTGCTGCGCGTCGCTCACCTCATCCAGCGAGCCCTTGAGCGCGATGAAATAACCGCCAACCTTCACCAGCGGCAGGCAGTATTCGCAAAGGGCGCTGAGATTCGCCACCGCTCTTGCCGTCGCCACATCGTACTGCTCGCGGTACTGCGCGTCCTGACCGAGTACCTCGGCGCGTTCGCAGACGATCTGCGCCTCCAGGCCGCAGCTCTGCAGCGCATTTTCAAGGAAGCGGATTTTCTTGGCGATGGAATCCACCATCGTCAGCTGCAGCTTGTTGTTTTTCGCAATCAGCAGGGGAATACCGGGAAAGCCGGCGCCGCTGCCGATATCAATAATCTTCATCCCGTAATCGAGGTCAAAGTATTTGAGCAGCATCAGGCTGTCCACAAAATGTTTCACTAAAACATCGTCGGGATTGGTAATCGCCGTCAGGTTATACATCCGGTTGGTGCCGAGCAGCTCGCCGGCGTAAACCTGAAACTGGCTGAGCATATTGTTATCGAGCACCACGTCGATATCCTTCGCGTACTGCTCCAGTAAATCTCTGTTAATCATTCCCTTGACTCCAAAAGTATGTTGAGCGCCGTGATATCGGCGGGGTTCACGCCGCTGATACGGCTTGCCTGTCCGAGATTCAGCGGTCTGATTTTGGATAGCTTTTCGATGGCTTCCAGGCGTAAGCCCTTGAGCTTTGTATAGTCAATGTCCGCAGGGATGCGTTTTGCTTCAATGCGGCGCATTTCCTTAATCTGCGCCTCCTGCTTTTTGATGTAGCCCTCGTATTTGATTGAAATTTCAACCTGCTCGAACACCTCCGCCGGCAAAGCCGGACGCTCGGTATCAAACGGCGCTAAATCGGCATAGGTAATCTGCGGGCGGCGCAGCAGCTCCACCATTTTGCAGCCCGTTTTCAGCTCAGCGGTGCCGCGGGATACAAGCATTGCCTGCAGTTCACCGGAAAGGGGAATGGACAGGTTTTTCACCCGTTCCAGCTCCGCGGTAATCTGCGCTTGCTTTTGCAGAAATTTCTGATAGCGCGCTTCGCTGATTAAGCCGATTTCATGTCCGAGCGGCGTCAGGCGTGCGTCGGCATTATCCTGCCGCAGCACCAGACGGTATTCGCTGCGCGAGGTCATCATACGGTACGGATCGGTGCAGCCCTTTGTCACAAGATCGTCAATCAGCGTGCCGATGTACGAGCCGCCGCAGAAGGAGCCGAGTGTGCTCAGCACCGTCTTAGGCGACACACCGGCACGGTCGCACTGTGTGGGGTCGACTTCGACCTGATACTTCGGGTAGCGCTCCGAGTACGATGACATGGCCATGTTGATTTCGGGCCGCTCGGCCAGCTTGTTCAGGAAGTTCTGGGTGTGCTTGGCAAACTCCGACAAGTTGCCGTCGGAGGGGTCCTGCACCACGAGGCTCACGCTGTTGCTCGAACCGTAGCCCGGCACCTGTGGCAGCTGGAAGGGCAGCACCTGCACGTTCTTGATATCCTTGCAGGCAAAGTATATACGGCCGATGACGAGGTCGATGAGGTGGTTCATGCCCGGACGGTCGTCCCAGTGCTTCAGTCGGACGACGAGCGTGGCAAAGTTGGAGCCGTTGCCCGAAATCAGACCGTAGCCGCAGGCCGTGGCAAAGCTCTCCATCTCGGGAATCTCCTTCACCTTGGCCTCCACCAGCTTCGTCAGCTCTTGAGTCTGCTTCAGCGTATAGCCCTCCGGGGCGCGGATCTCAGCGAGGAAGACGCCCTGGTCCTCCTGCGGCACGAGGCCCGACGGCAGGCTCTTCATAAAGAACATGAGCAGCACGCCGGCAACGGCCAGCAGGCTCCAAGCCAGCACGGGGCGCTTGATGAACTTCTGGACGCTCTTGCTGTACTTGTTGTAGATAGCGTTGTAGCTGGCAGTATAAGCCTTCTTCGTATAGTATGTCAGACTCTTGCCTTCCTTCTTGCCTTCAGTCACCTTCAGCATGATGGCACAGAGGGCGGGGCACAGCGTCAGTGCCGACACGCACGACAGGCCGACGGCCGAGGCGATGGTGACGCCGAACTGCGTGAAGAACGTGCCCGACGTGCCGCCCATGAAGGTGACGGGGACGAACACCGCCATGAATACCAAGGTACACGAGATGACGGCCACCGACACCTCGCTCATGGCCTGGCGCGTAGCCTCGCGGGCGTCGCTGATGCTATTCTCCATCTTCGCCATCACGGCCTCGACCACCACAATGGCGTCATCGACCACCGTACCGATGGCCAGCACCAGTGCGAAGAGCGTCAGGATGTTCAGCGAGAAGCCTGCCAGCGAGACGATGGCAAAAGTACCCAACAGCGACACGATGATGGATATTGAAGGAATGATCGTCGCCTTGATGTTCTGCAGGAAGAAGAACACCACGAGGACAACGAGGATGATGGCTATGATGAGCGTCTCCACCACGTTGTGGATGGCCGCGAAGAGGAAGTCGTCAGACGTCTGCAAGGTGACAAACTCCAGTCCGGCGGGCATCGTTGCCTTCATGTCCTCACACATCTTCGTGATGCGGGCGTTCACCTCAGTGGCATTGGCCTCCGGAGCCTGGAACACCATGAGCAGCGTACCGGGCTGGCCGTTGATGTTCGACAGGAAGCTGTAGCTCTGGGCACCGATCTCCACCTCAGCCACGTCGCTCAGGTGCAGCAGGTGGCCGCCGTCGCTCGTTTTCAGTACGATGTCGTTGAACTCCTCGACGCTCTTCAGCGTGCCCTTGTACTCCATCGAGTACTGGTACTTGTTCTCCGACTGCTCACCCAGGGAACCCGTCGACGTCACGAAGCTCTGGCCGCTGATGGCGGCGAAGACGTCGTTCGGCTCCAGGCCGTACTGCGCCATCACGTCGGGCTTCAGCCAGATGCGCAGGGCGTAGGTGTTACCAAGTGCCGTCACATCGCCCACACCCGTGATACGCATCAGGCGCGGCTTGATGTTGATGTCGACGTAGTTCGAGATGAAGTCGTCGTCATACTTCCCGTCCGCGCTCCTCACGGCGAGAATGCGCAGAATGTTGCTCTGCATCTTCATCACCTGTACGCCCACCTTCGTCACGTCGGCAGGCAGCAGGGCCTGTGCCCTCGACACGCGGTTCTGCACGTTCACCGCCGCCATGTCGGGGTCGGTGCCCTGCTCGAAGAACACGCTGATGCTCACGTTGCCCGACGACGAGGCCTTCGAGGTCATATAGGTCATGCCGGGCACGCCGTTGATGTTCTCCTCCAGCGGCTGGATGACCGACTTCATAATCGTGTTAGCGTCGGCACCGGTGTAGGAGGTTATCACCATCACCTGTGGCGGCGCAATGCTGGGATACTGCTCAATGGAAAGCGACTTCATGCAGATGAAGCCCACCATCGCAATAACGATCGAGATGGCACACGCCATCACGTATCTTTTGATGAATATGTTGTTTTTCATCTTTTACTCTTCACTTTTCACTCTTCACTCTTCACTTTTCACTTCTTCCGGAAACAGCACCTGCTGTCCCTCCTGCACGTTATTAGCTCCGATGGTCACGATCTTGTCGCCTACGTTGAGACCGCTGGTGACGATGACGTCCTTGCCGTTGCCGGTATCGGCCGTCGTCACCGTAACAGCAGTAGCCGTGCTGTCGGTCTTCACCTTATAGACTTGCTGCTTGTCCTGCAGCTTCACCACCGCCGTCTGCGGTATCACGATCACGTCATTCTGGGCAAACGGCAGCACGACCGTACCCTGGATGCCTGAGAAGAGGTGGCCGTCGGGGTTGGGGAACGAGGCCTTTGCGCCCAGTGAGCCGGTGGCAGCATCCACCACGCCGGTCAGACTGTTGATGCGCCCCTTGTGCGGGTACTCCGTGCCATTTTTCATCACGAACGTCACTTCCGGCAGCTCTGCCATGTGCTTCGCCTTGTCCTCCTGGGTCAGACCGGCCGAGACAGATGCCTCGACAAGCGCCTCAGTCACCGAGAACTCAGCGTCCATCGTCGTGTTGCCGCTCAGGATGGTCAGCTGGGAGGCAGGCGTTACCTGGTCGCCGGTGCGAACGGGAATCTCGCCGATGACGCCCGTTACCGGCGCAACAATCGTACAGAAGCCCAGGTTCACCTTCGCACGGCTCACCGATGCACGGGCCTGCGACACCGAGGCCTGCGCCTGGCGATAAGTGTTCTGCGAGTTGTCCAGCATATAGCGGCTCACGATGCTCTTCTCAAACAGGTTCTTGTTCGACTCATACTCCAGCTTCGCGCTGTTCTCCTGAGCCAGTGCAGCCTGCAGGTTGGCCTGCGCAGCCTCCAGCTCAAGCCGGGCGTTGCGCGAGTCGATGACGAAGAGCGTCTGCCCCTTCTTCACCTGCTGGCCCTCGTTGACGAGGATTTTCATCAGCTGTCCGCTTACCTGCGGCGTGATGGTCACGTCGGCCTGGCCCTTCAGCTTGGCGCTGAACTTCAAAGGCACATCAATGTCCGTTTTCTCTACCGTCATCGTCTCGAACGATGATGGAACTTCCTTCGGAATGTCCAGCCCGCAAGCTGTCAGTCCGACGACTGCACCGAGCGACAAGACCCATTTGAAAGATTTCTTTTCCATATTCACAATCTGTTTTTAATATTTTTAATTTGTTTACGTTGTCAGCACCATAATGGCAAGATTGACCATGCAGAGCACAACAACCACGAAAAGCACATAGATAATCAGCAACAGCCAGTTGCCGACAAGCCAGTGGTAGGCGCGAGCCAGTTGCTCATGGCCATAGATGAACCGGAGAATCCGGGAGTTATGCGATATTTTCATACTATAATCTGCAAAAGTAAGTATTTTTACGCGCGTAGACAACAGTCAAGACGAATGGTCAAGTCTTTTCAGACAAATGGTCAAGCGTCATGAAGCGGAAAGTCCGGAAATGCGACGCCTCTGCACTGTTTGAGACAATTGTTTTAATGATTCAAGTTTCGCATTCGCTCAACTTCGAGGAGTAAAGGAGTTCTTGCTTAGGCAAACGACCAAGGTCGAGCGGAGGAGATGTGGAGGTAAAGGTAGATTACCTTTGTAATTTTCCTGCACTTCCTGCACTGACTACTGATTATAAGGCAGTTCTGCAGAATTTCTCGTCGTTTTTCCTGCACTGGTTCAGACGGTTTCCTGCACTGAGGCGGCTGGGCAGAGGAATACGGCTTTAACTTATTTTAAAAAGGCAGTCAGCTTTTTTTGAGGCTTGAAAATCTGATTTTCAAGGCTGGAAAAACAGATTTTCAAGGCTGGAAAAACGTTGACTGGACCGACATACCGAAACGGAGCGCAGACCCTGCCGTGAGTCGGTGCAGGTTTCAGTGCAGATTCCAGTGCAGATTCCAGTGCAGGATTCAGTGCAGGTTTCAGACGCTACAGAGGCTCGTAAGCGACTGAAAGTCAGTGGTCAGTGCAGGAAGTGCAGCTTTTGCCCTCTGCACAGACTATGCGCTCATTGCCCCTTCTTGCGTCCCTTCGGTAGCAAGCGAGCAGAGCTCGAGCGCGGGGCGCTATCGGGTACATGCGGACAATCATTATTGTTTTCTACTGCTGTTCACTGTTTGCACGACGGTATTGAGACGGGGATATCTGGAATTTCCTACTGAAGTAGCGGCTGAACACTGAGGCATTGCTGAAACCAGCCTTCGCCATGATCTGGCCGATAGAGAGGTCGGTGGTGATGAGCAGCTTGCTGGCATACTGCAATCGCAGCTCACTGATGAACTGAGGCAGCGAGTCGTATTTGCTGCCCTGAGAGAAAGCGGCCCCCACGCGCTCTTTCGAGAGGTGGAACTCGTCCATGATCATCTGGCGGTCGAACGAGGGGTTGAGGAACAGTAGCCGGCGACTCACCTCACGCTCGATGTAGCGGAAGAGCTCTTCGGGAGAGAGTGCGCCCAAGTCCTCGCCTGATACCTCCGTCAGAGGGGGTGTCTGACTGTCGGCAAGGGCAGAAAGGCGGGCGTCTTCTGCCGTCGCGGTCTCCACACTTTGGGCAGGTGTCGGGTGGGCTTTCAGCTTCTCGTACCTTTCTTTATATAGCATAGCCTCTTTCATCTGCTTGGCCAGCACACGGTTCTTCAACTGCGTCTTGATCCATTGGCGGCGTGTGTACCATGCAAGGAATAGTCCTACGATGGCAAGGATGCCAATCAGGCCTGCCACCCGGGCTGCATAGTGCTTAAAGGCCCGCTGGCGGTCAATCTCCTGCTGCTGTTCCTGTGCATGGAAGCGGGCTGCGTAGAGGTGGGCCTTGCCGTGCAACAGACTGTCGGTCAGCTGTTTCGAGAGTGCAGCATAGCGATCCATGAGACCGTAGGCGTCGGCATAACGCCCCTGGGCGGCAGCCGCCTCGGCACGGTTGTAAAGCAGTTCGACGTAAGGCAGACTGACGGTGTCGCTGATAAAGGCCGGCTCATATTCGTCGTAGGTTGCCAGCATACGGCCATACTGTCCTAAGCGGCCCACGGTCAGCGCAATGAAATAACGCCCGTCGAGGGTCTGGCCGTAGTCGGTCTGGTCGAAAAGCTCCACGTAGTGCTTGGCTTTAGCACGGTCTTCGTGCGCCTTATCCCCCTTTTCGCCTAAGGAGGCCATTGCCAGGTAGCCGTATGCCTTGCCCCGGTAGAAATCAATGTAACCTGGGCGCTGCTCCTCAGCCGGTTCGCGGTAGGTGCCGTCGTGATAGTCGTCAGGGTGCTGCTCGTAGTCGGCTAAGAGTTCCAGCATACGGTTGGCGGCGGGAATCATCTCGGCCAGACGTCCTTTCTCAAAGCAGCTCTCGGCCTTGCGCTTCAGTGCGATGATGGTGGCATCGAGTTCGTTGAACTTCCGCTTATCTTCCAGTTCGCTGATGACGCTGTCGATACGCGCCAGTCCCTTCTGCTGCTCACCAAGGGCGACGAGAAAGCGGCCTATCTCGGCATCGGTGCGCAGGGCCTCGGTCGTTTCGCCGCACTGACGGTGATGGCGGCTGAGCTGTGTGGCCCAGTACAAGGCCCGCTCATCGTCGTGACGCAGACGGCAGGCGTACACCAGGATGTTGAGCACATCCTCCTGCAGTTCCGGGTTGGCCAGGGCCGAGTCGTTACGCATCAGCCGTTCACCGATGATGATTGCTGAGTCGTACTGAGCCTCCTCACAACTCGAGCAGTAGACCTTGGCACGCAACATATCTGCCCGATAGTCAGGCATATTGCCAACGATGACTGCCGAGTCGAGAATGAGCAGTGCCCGCTCAGGCAGCGAGTCGTAGATGTCCAGCACCGCCCGTTCGGTGTAAAGTGTGTCGGAGGACGGCGACCCGTGTTTCGTACTCTTTCCCCCTGAGCAAGCTATGATTGCCGACAGCGTAAGCACCAATATAAAAAGTTCTATCCGTAGCTTCATCTCTATAGTATGCTTGAAAAGCGATGCAAAAATACAAAAATTTCCTTTATTCCAAGCAGTTTAGGTGTTAAAAGTAGAGAAACACGGACAAAAAACGCCCGCTGTTCACACAGCAGGCGGGGTGTTATCCAATATCTTTTACCAAATAATACTCATCGAAGGAGGCACGCTTGCCTTTTCAAAAACACTATGTTAACCTAAATCACTATGATACGAATATTATTACTGTTGTGAATTTTCACTGTTGTTGCGGCGACCGCCACGAGGGCCACCCTGACCGCGGCGACCGAAGTTCTTGCGCATCGCCTCCTGGTCGGCCTGGTAAGCCTTGTACTGCTCGGGAGTCAGTATCTGCTGCAGCTCGGCCTCGTACTGCTTGGTAGCCTCCTCACGTTCCTGACGGGCCTTGGCAAACTGCTCGCGCTGCTCGTCGGTCATCTGCGGACGCTCGCCCTGCTGGCCGTTTCCGAAATCAGGACGGGGCCTCATTCCACGACCGCCGCGCATGCCACCCCGGCCGGGGCCCATTTTGTCGGCATATTTTGTATTGAGAGCCAGCAGCTTGGCAGCTTGATCGTCGTTAAGTCCATACTTCTTGACGGCATCGTCTGTGCGACGCTTGGTCATCTCTGTGCGGTCCATCCCGCGACGCTCGCTGTTACCCTGTGCGTTATTCTCTTGTGCCTGTACGGCTGTTACTGTAATGAAGGCTATGAAAGCCAGAATCATTTTTTTCATTTTGTTCAGATTTTATTAGTTTTACTTTCAGTTTTGCTTGTTCACGTCAGTTGCAACTAATAATCTGACGCAAAATTAAGGAAAAAGTTTAATGCCAGCAAAATTTTTTATTTGATTGTTCGGCGAAATGCCTTTTTTTTCGTACCTTTGGCCCGACTTTAATGTTTTTAAACACGAAGGGATGACCAAAACGATAAAAACAGTGCTGATTTCAGCCTGCACGGCACTCGCCGGACTGTGGGCCTGCACCGAGGGCGACAAGCCCGACGAGCAGACGACCTACAAGGGCATCGACACCGTGCCGATGCTGGTGATGCAGGTGCAGAAGTGCGCGCGCCTCTACACCACCGAGCTGAAAGTCCATAAAATCGTAACCCACGACGACGTGGTGAAACTGCAGGGGCAGCTGCTCAAGCAGAACATCGACATCCGCCTGCCGATGGGCGAGCGCAAGGTGGCCATTCCCATTGACGCCACGCTGAAGGCCTATATCGACTTCAGCAACTTCTCGGAGCGCAACGTGGAGCGCACGGCCGACGGACGGATAACCATCCTGCTGCCCGACCCACGGGTGGAGCTGACGTCGTCGAAGGTCAACCAGCGGGAGATACGCTCGTTCGTGGGCATCGTGCGCGGCCGGTTCACCGACGAGGAGCTGACGCGCTACGAGCAGCAAGGGCGCGAGGCCATCATCCAGAGCATTCCACGACTGGGCATCGTCGACATGGCCAAGGCCAGTGCCGCCCACGCCCTGGTGCCGATGCTCGTCCAGATGGGCTATCGCGAGGAAGACATCACCGTGGCCTTCCGCAAGGAGTTCAAACCCTACGACATCAGCAGGTTCCTGGAGGTGAATGGAAAGTGAAAAGTGATGAGTGAAAAGTGATGAGTGAAAAGTGAGAGATGAAGAACGCAGATAAAAGCAAGCTGGAACTGGTGGTGAAGACACTGACGCTGGTGGTCATCATCATCGTGCTGTGGTGGCTGCTCATAGCCGAGAAGGACAACCACGTCGGCCTGAAGGTCGACGACGACATCAACCCGACACCCGAGCAGATACAGAGCATACGCGACATCGGCCAGTGGGAGTTCCTGAGCATCAGCAACGAGGAACTGGTTGACACCGTGCGCAAGGGCGTCTTCTCTGACGACCAACTGGTGCGCATCTACTACGGAACGCTGCGCTTAGGCATCGACATGAGCAAGACGAAGAAGAACTGGATCAGTGCCCACGGCGACACCATCGTGGTGAAGCTGCCTAAGGTGGGACTGCTCGACAAGGACTTCATCGACGAGACGCGCACCAAGGCCTTCTACGAGTCGGGCCGCTGGACAGCCCGCGACCGCGAAGCCCTCTACCGCAAGGCCAAACGCCAGATGATGAGTCATGCACTGACCAAGGAGAACCTGAAGACGGCCGAGCAGAACGCCGAGGTCCAGATGCGCCAGATGCTGAACGCCATGGGCTATAATAACATCACAATAAAATGGAACAACTAAACGAGATTCTGACTGAAGTGAGCGGCCTGCTCTGGGGCTGGCCGATGATTATATTACTATTAGGTACGCACGTGTACCTTACCATCATCCTGCGCTTTCCGCAGCGCAAGATCCTGACCGCCATCCGTCTGTCGGTGAAGCGCGACCCCGGGGCCACCGGCGACGTGTCGCAGTTCGGCTCACTGGCCACCGCCCTGGCCGCCACCATCGGCACGGGTAACATCATCGGTGTGGCCACCGCCATCGCCTTAGGCGGTCCTGGTGCCGTACTCTGGTGCTGGCTTACAGGTGTGTTCGGTATCTCCACGAAATACGCAGAAGGACTGTTGGCTATTAAATATCGCATCCAGGGAGCCGACGGCAGGATGCTCGGTGGTCCGATGTATGCCCTGGAGCGCGGTCTCGGCTGGAAGTGGATGGCAGTGCTCTTTGCCCTGTTCACCGCCCTGGCAGCCTTCGGCATCGGCAACACCGTACAGGCCAATGCCATTGCGACGGTCGTCCACGAGTCCTACGGCATCTCACCTTATTTCACAGGCATCGTTGTCTGTCTGCTCGCGGGAGCCGTCATCTTAGGTGGTGTCAAGAGTATTGCCCGCGTATGCGGTATGCTTGTGCCCTTCATGGCCTGTTTCTACATCCTCGGCTGTATCTATATCCTCATTGTCAATGCCGCCTACCTATGGCCTGCCATCCTACTCATCGTCAAATCAGCCTTCTCTCCCGCCGCTGCCGGTGGTGGATTCGTGGGTTCCACGGTGATGATGGCTGCACGTTTCGGTATCGCCCGTGGTCTGTTCTCCAACGAGAGCGGTATGGGCTCGGCGCCCATCGTGGCTGCTGCTGCCCAGACGCGCAACCCTGTGCGCCAGGCCCTGGTATCCTCCAGCGCCACGTTCTGGGACACGGTGATTATCTGTGCCCTCACAGGTCTGGTGATTGTCAGTTCCGTCATCGCCTACCCCGACATCGACTTCTCCAACGGCGCCACCCTTACCAAGGATGCTTTTGCCAAGATTCCCGTCATAGGGCGTCCGCTGCTCACGTTCGGTCTGCTCACGTTTGCCTTCTCCACGATTCTTGGTTGGTGCTACTATGGTGAGCGTGCGGTGGAATACCTCAAAGGCAAGCGCTGGGTGATGGGTTACCGTGTGTGCTTTATTGCAGCCCTGTTCATCGGTAGTGTAATCAATCTCGCCCTGGTGTGGAACATTGCCGACTGCATGAATGCGCTGATGGCCATACCAAACCTGCTGTCACTGATCTTCCTCAGTGGCATCATCATTCACGAGACGCGCAAGTATCTCTGGCGCAACCGTTTGGACAAAGCAGACTGATTATCTCACGGGGAGGATGAACTCGATACGTGTGCCGTTCTTATAGGTTTCGTCCCAGTGCAGGAGACCACCCACCTTCGAGGCGAGCTTCTGGGAGACGCTGAGGTCAATCTCCGTCTCGTCGAACACGTCATCGGGATCATTATACCAGTTAAACAAAGCATCCCCACGCCCCTCGGGAATACCGCCACCCGTATCCTGCACCACGAAGGTCAGCCTGTGGCTGTCCTCTTCGTAACGGCATCCCACGGAGATCTCACCCTTCTTGGTAAACCTGCAGGCCAGCACCACAAGCTTGTTCAGCACCAACTCCACGATATGACGGTCGGCTGACACAAACACACCGTGCCCCGTCTCCTGGCGGAAGGTCATCTTCACACCCTCAGG
>CALGGQ010000396.1 GCA_937915775.1 uncultured Clostridia bacterium
TTGTCGCCGCCGAATTTTGCCAGCGCGGTATCAAAGATAACCTTGTAGGTGCCCTCCTGCGGCACGCCGATTTTGTAGCTTTCAAAGCTGTTCGGCGTCCAGTTAAAGACGGCAATGAGCTCCTCGCCCTTCTTGTTCTTACGGCGGAAGGCAATCACGCTGTTGCAGTTGTCATCGCTGGAAATCCATTCAAAGCCGTCCCAGCTGTAATCAATCTCCCACAGCTCGCTGTGTTCCTTATAGAACTGATTGAGCTCCTGCGTGAAGCGCTGCAGCTGTCTGTGTTTTTCGTAATCCAGCAGCAGCCAGTCGAGCCCCTGCTTGTAATTCCATTCAATGAACTGACCGAATTCGCTGCCCATGAACAGCAGCTTCTTGCCGGGGTGCGCAAACATATACGCGAGGAACAGCCTTATGCCTTCGAACTTCATATCGTAGTCGCCGGGCATTTTGTTAATCAGGCTGCACTTGCCGTGTACGACTTCATCGTGGCTGATGGGCAGCACAAAGTTTTCCGAAAATGCGTAGAAGAAGCTGAACGTGATGCAGTTGTGGTTGCCCTTGCGGAACAGCGGGTCAAGCGACGTATACCGCAGCATATCGTTCATCCAGCCCATATTCCACTTGAAGTTGAAACCGAGACCGCCGATATCCGTCGGCATCGTGATCATCGGCCACGCCGTCGATTCCTCGGCAATCATCATCACCTCGGGGTGCTCCTTAAACATCGCGGTGTTGAGCTGCTTGAAGAATTCCACGGCTTCCAGATTTTCACGTCCGCCGTTTTTGTTCGGTGACCATTCGCCGTTCTTGCGTCCGTAATCAAGGTAGAGCATGGAGGCAACGGCGTCCACGCGGATGCCGTCAAAATGGAATTTGTCCACCCAGTACATCGCGGAGGAAATCAGGAAAGACCGGACTTCCTTCTTGGCGTAGTCAAAGACGCGGGTGCCCCATTCCTTGTGCTCGCCCTTTTTCGGGTCGCTGTATTCGTAGCAGCAGGAGCCGTCGAATTCATACAGCCCGTGCGCGTCCTTCGGGAAGTGCGCCGGTACCCAGTCGAGAATGACGCCGATGTTTGCCTGATGGCATTTATCGATGAAATACATCAGATCCTCAGGCACGCCGTAGCGTGAGGTCGGGGCAAAGTAGCCCGTTACCTGATAGCCCCAGGAGCCGTCAAACGGAAACTCCATAATCGGCAGCATCTCAATATGCGTGTAGCCCATTTGCTTGACGTAGGGCACCAGCTCGTCTGCCATCTCCCGATAGCTGAGGAAGTTACCGTCCTCGTGCTGCTTCCAGGAGCCGAAGTGAATTTCATAGATATTGACGGGCTTTTCCAGAATGGAGCCCTTGCGGTTTGCTGCCTGCCACTTTTTATCCTGCCATTGGTAATCGGACAGCTCGTAAACTTTAGAGCCTGTTGCCGGACGAGTTTCCTGATGCACGGCGTAGGGGTCGGCTTTCATAATCGTTCTGCCGTCCTTGGTGGTGATGGCGTATTTATAACAGTCATAAATGTTGACGTTTTCAATAATTGCCTCCCAGATACCGGGGGAGACGGGGAAGCAGCGGTGCGCTTCCTGATTCCAGCCGTTAAAATCGCCTACCACGCTGACCGCCTCGGCGTTCGGCGCCCACACCCGAAAGGCGTAGGTGTTCTCCTTCATTTTATGAACGCCGAAGAAATCATATGCCTTGTAATTCGTTCCGTCGTGGAACAGGTAGACGGGAAGCTGGTATTCCTCCCTGACTTGAGCCATAACGTTTCTCCTTTTCAGTTAATGGTAAAAGATTATAAGTTATAATAACCCATACTATCTTGCCTACATCATATCATCTATTGAGGGCGAAATCAAGGGGTATTTGGTTATTTTGTTACAAGAATTTTGAATTTTTTTTGAAAATTTGTGCGTTTTGTTACAAAAAGCACCGGCTGTTTCGTGATTATGCACAATTATCAAAAATAAATAAAGCGTATTTTCTATTGCCCGTGCGCGCGATTATGTGCTATAATAAAGCCCTAATACAGAATTTGTGCGGAGGGCAGCAATGAGATTTACCAAAATGCACGGTTGCGGCAATGATTATGTGTATTTTGACTGCACCGAGATAACGATAGCGGATGAGGCGGCAGCGGCGGTTGCGCTGTCTGACCGTCATTTCGGCATCGGCGGCGACGGCATTATCCTGATTAAAAAAGGCAAGGCTGCCGATTTTGAGATGGTGATGTATAATGCGGACGGCTCGCGCGGGGCGATGTGCGGCAACGGCATCCGCTGCGTGGCGAAGTACGTTTACGATAACGGCTTGACGGACAAGACGTCCATCTCCATTGAATCGATGGGCGCCGTGAAATATATTGACGTGACGGTGGAAAACGGCGAGGTCGTCAGCGCACGCGTCGATATGGGTAAGCCAATCCTGACGGCGAAGGATATTCCCGTCCTTTGCGGCAGCGAGCAGGCGATTGGCGTGCCGATTACCGTTGACGGTAAGGAATACAAAATGACCTGCGTTTCGATGGGGAACCCCCACGCCGTCATCTTCATTGACGAATCTCCAAAGGAATTTCCGCTGGAGAGAGTGGGCAAGCTCTTTGAAAACAATGCGGTGTTTCCCGACAGAACGAACACGGAATTTATCCGCGTCATTGACAGAAGCAATCTTGAGATGCGTGTGTGGGAGCGCGGCAGCGGCGAAACGCTTGCCTGCGGTACCGGTGCGTGCGCCAGCGCTGTGGCGGCAATGCTGAACGGCTATTGCGCCAGCGAGGTCACCGTGCATCTGCTCGGCGGCGATTTAAAAATTGAATGGAGCGGCGATGAAAATGACAGCGTCTTTATGACGGGACCTGCCGCCACCGTTTTTACCGGCGAAGTTGAACTCGAAACAAAACAGTAATAAACTCAAGGAGGGTATCAATATGACAAAAACAGTACAGCTTTACGAGGGCAAGGCGAAGAAGGTCTGGGCAACGGAGGACGAGAATATCGTTATCGTTGACTATAAAGACGACGCTACCGCCTTCAACGGCGTAAAAAAAGGCACGATCGTCGGCAAGGGCGTTGTGAATAACAAGATGAGTAACTACCTGATGCAGCTGCTTGAAAAGCAGGGTGTGCCGACGCATTTTGTGGAGGAGCTGTCCGACAGAGAGACCGCTGTGAAGAAGGTTTCCATCGTTCCGATCGAGGTTATTATCCGTAACCGCGCTGCCGGCTCTATCTGCAAAAGACTCGGTCTGGAAGAGGGTATGGATTTTGTCTGCCCCTCCATTGAATTTTCCTATAAGGACGACGAGCTGGGCGACCCGCTGATTAGCGAATATCACGCGATTTCCTGCGGCTTTGCTACCCGCGAGGATGTGGATACCATTAAGGCGTATGCCTTCAAGGTCAACGATGTGCTGAAGGAATACTTTGCCTCCATCGGCGTAGAGCTGATTGATTTCAAGCTGGAATTCGGCAAGACGGCGGACGGCACCATCGTGCTCGCGGACGAAATCAGCCCGGACACCTGCCGCTTCTGGGATATCAATACGCACGAAAAGCTCGATAAGGACCGCTTCAGACGCGACCTCGGCAACGTGGAAGAGGCGTATGCCGAAATGATGAAAAGAGTAGGTTTAAACTAATGGCTAACGACAGATATTCTTCTCCGTTTGCAGCGCGCTATGCAAGCCGGGAAATGCAGTATATTTACTCTCCCGATTTCAAATTCAAAACGTGGAGAAAGCTCTGGATTGCGCTGGCGGAGGCGGAGCACGAGCTCGGTCTGAACGTCACGCAGGAGCAGATTAACGAGCTGAAGGCACACGCCGAGGATATCAACTACGAGGTGGCGCAGGAATACGAAAAGAAGTTCCGTCATGATGTGATGAGCCACGTCCACGCCTACGGCGAGCAGTGCCCGAAGGCAAAGGGCATTATCCATCTCGGCGCGACCTCCTGCTACGTCGGCGATAATACGGACGTAATAACGATGCGCGAGGCGTTGCTGCTCGTGAAGAAAAAGCTCGTCAACGCGATTGCCTCAGTGGCAAAATTTGCCGATGAATACAAGGCGATGCCATGCCTCGGCTTTACGCATTTTCAGCCGGCACAGCCCACCACCGTCGGCAAGCGCGCCACGCTCTGGCTGATGGATTTGGTGCTGGATTATCAGGAAATCTGCCATGTGCTTGATACGCTGATGCTGCTCGGCTCCAAGGGCACTACCGGTACGCAGGCTTCCTTCTTAGAGCTTTTCGACGGCGACCACGAAAAGTGTAAAGAGTTGGACAGGAAGATTGCGGAAAAAATGGGCTTTAAAGCCTGTTTCCCCGTGAGCGGTCAGACGTATGCCAGAAAGCTTGATACGATTGTCTGCAACGCGCTGGCGCTGATTGCGCAGAGCTGCTGCAAGTTCTCTAACGACCTGCGTCTGCTGCAGAATTTAAAGGAAATTGAAGAGCCGTTTGAGAAGAATCAGATCGGTTCCTCCGCGATGGCATATAAGCGCAACCCGATGCGCAGCGAGCGCATTGCCTCGCTGTCACGCTATGTGATGATTGACGCGCTCAATCCGGCGTGGACGGCGTCGGCGCAGTGGTTTGAGAGAACGCTGGATGACAGCGCCAATAAGCGCGTTTCCGTCGCAGAGGCGTTTCTCGCGATTGACGGCATTCTGGATTTGTTTATCAACGTCACGAGCGGTCTGGTGGTCTATCCGAAGGTGATTGAAGCCAGACTGATGAGCGAGCTGCCGTTTATGGCGACCGAAAATATTATGATGGACGCTGTCAAAAAGGGCGGCGACCGTCAGGAGCTGCATGAGAAAATCCGTCAGCACTCCATGGCGGCAGGTGCCGTCGTCAAGGTGGAGGGCGGTCAGAACGATTTAGTGGACCGCATTGCTGCCGACCCGGCGTTTATGACCACGAAGGAGGAAATCCTTGCCATTCTCAAGCCGGAAAACTTTGTCGGCAGAGCGCCCGAGCAAACGGCGGACTTCCTCAAAGAGGTCATCCAGCCCATTCTGGATGAAAACCGCGACCTGCTCGGTATTAACGTAGAAATTAATGTATAAAATTCAACCAATGGTTTATTGACAGGTGTACCCGTCAATGCTATAATAGGCGAGAAATTACTAAAGAAAGGAGGCAAAACAAAATGACGAAGATGAGAGTTTATTTGGCTACAAGAGAAGAAAAGAATAATTTTGGGATGTTTTGCCGCCTGGGGGATTGTCGCGCTTTTTTGCAGGTTAGTGCCTGCTGAAAGAAGAACGTTTTTAAGCCGTCGGCAAGGCAGCCGGCGGCTTATTTTTTGTGACGGGGGACAGCATGGATACCAAAACGATATTATCAAGGAACATTATGAAATACAGAAAACAGCAAAGCCTCACGCAGGCGCAGCTGGCGGCGCGTGTCGGCGTATCCACGCAGGCTGTTTCCAAATGGGAGCAGGGCATCTGCGCTCCCGATATCACCCTGCTGCCGGAGCTGTCCGCCATTTTTGACATTAACATTGACGATTTGTTTGAGGATGAATAAGGATTAATATAGATTACTACAGAAAGGAAGTGATAGTATGCGATATATTGATGTGCAGGAGGAAAAGGCGCCTGTATTCCGCAACATTGTTTACGCGCTGAAAACGGTATGGCAGGCGGATAAATGGCTGCCGCTCGGCTACACGCTGGAGATGACGCTCGATTATTTCTTCGATTTATTTATCCAGAATATCCTGTTTTTAAAAATCCTTCTGGGCATTATTGAAGGGGAAAAGGAATTTACCTACTATGTGAAATACCTCGGGCTGTTTGTGCTGATTTCTCTGCTCACGAAGGGGATGAGCTGGTTTTTTGCGTACCTCAGCCATATTGCCGCCAAAAAGGCGCTGAAGAATATCAACCATCGGATTTTTGAAAAGGCGGGCACGCTCGATATCGCCTGCTATGAAAGCCCTGATTTTTACGATATTTACCAGCGTGCCACCGAGGTGGTCAGCAAGGGCTACTACGATTTGTTCTGCGACAGCTTTGCCATGATAGCCGGCAGCATTCTTTCGCTCATATTGGTCATCATCACGGTTGCCGCGATTGATGTTTCGTATCTCATCTTTATGGCGCCGGTGCTGCTGGTAGTGGTGATTGAGCTGTTCAAGAGCAAGTATTGCTACAAGCGCGATTTGGAAATGACGAGGAATAACCGCGTCAAAGCCTATGTGCAGCGCACGATGTTCCTGCGCGATTACGCCAAGGATATCCGTACCTCCAACATCTTTCTGGTGCTGATGCAGCGCTTTCGCGGTGCGGTGGAAGCGAATGTGATGATACTGAAAAAGTACGGCGTCGGGCTGTTTCTTTACAGTATGGTCAGCTCGCTGTTCAGCGATTTTCTGCCGATTATCGGCACATACGCCTATGCCGGCTGGCAGTTTATCAATACGGATAAGCTGACGGTTTCGGGCTTCTCCGTGGTGCTCTCCTCGATTAATTCGGTGCGCTGGGCGATGTTTGATATGTCGGAATGCTTTTCCGACGTGGCGGAGATGGCGCTGTACTTTGAAAATCTGAGAAAATTCTATGATTATCAGCCCGCCATTGTGGACGGTGAAAGGGAGCCGGAGGCGTTTGAAAGTCTGGAATTCCGTGACGTCAGCTTCCGCTATCCCGATGCGGAAAGAAATTCGCTCGAGCACCTTTCCTTTACCGTGCATCAGGGCGAAACGCTGGCGGTGGTCGGCGTGAACGGTGCAGGCAAAACCACGCTGGTGAAGCTCCTGCTGCGTTTTTATGACCCGACGGAGGGTGAAATCCTGCTCAACGGTCATAACCTGAAGGAGTATCAAATTGAGAGCCTGCGGCGGCTGTTTGCCACTGTCTTTCAGGATTACAAGAATTTCGCCCTTTCCGTTTATGAAAATGTGATGGGCCGCGAGTGCGATACTGAGGAAAAGGTGTTTGCGCGCGACGCGCTGCAGAAAAGCGGCGTGTGGGATAAAATTCTGACGCTGCAAAACGGCGGTGACACGGTGCTGACCAAGGAATTCGATAAGGAGGGCGTCGGTCTGTCCGGCGGTGAAAACCAGAAGGTTTCCGTTGCCAGACTCTTTGCGGGCGATTTTGAGGTCGCCGTGCTGGATGAACCGTCCTCGGCGCTTGACCCGGTGGCAGAAAGCCGTATGTACGAAAATCTGCTGCAGGCAACGAAGGATAAGACGGTGCTGTATATTTCGCATCGCCTTTCCAGCGCCGTGTTCAGCGACCGCATTATCGTGCTGGAAAACGGCGCCATTATTGAAAGCGGCACGCACGCTGAGCTGCTGCAACAGGGCGGCGCATACAGCGAGATGTTTGCCCTGCAGGCGTC
>CALGGQ010000397.1 GCA_937915775.1 uncultured Clostridia bacterium
TCATCGGTTAACCTCTTTTGAACCACGCGACTATCGCGTGGTTTTCGTTATACAAAAAGTCCCCGAAGCGTTGAAACTTCGGGGATATTGGAGCTGGTGGCCGGACTCTCGTCCAAACATATTCCGTGTTCGGCGCAAAATGCAGTAGCTTTTGCGATTGAACACTCCATATGTTTCTCCTCTCCCCATTAAGCCAAAGGCTTTATGGGGACCCCGAATGATGTCGCCGTTTCTCGTCCGTAATCATATTGAATAAATAACGGATACCGCAAGGATATCCGTTATTTATTGGAGCTGGTGGCCGGACTCGAACCGGCGACCTGCGCATTACGAAACTGTGCTGGAAAGGTTAAAATAGCGATATATAGCGGTTTTTAGCCATTTTTATTATCCTTCTTGGTGCTCAATTATTCAATCAGCGCTCTCTTTTGCTACGGCTTTCCTTTCATAAATGGTCAATAAATGGTCGTTGAACAAAACCATTTTCCCTACCCTATACAAATTCTTTACACAGAACGATAAAAAAGTCCTCAGAACTGAATCTTTCTGAATTTCAGCGGTGAAACGCCCGTTTGCTTTTTAAAAAAATAAATGAAATTGGCATCACTGTTAAAGCCTGTTTTATAAGCAATTTCCGAAATGGGCATATCTGTTTTGAGAAGATATTCCTTTGCCTTTTCAAGACGGATATTCAGAAGATAATCATATGGTGAAAAGGTGGTTGCCTGCTTGAACTTTTTTGAAAAATAGGAAGTGCTCATATTCAGCGCCTTTGCAATTTTTTCAACTGTTATATTGCAGTCAAAATTTTGCATTATATATTTTTTTGCACTTTCAATCATGCTTACCGTAGTATTATTACTGCTTTCCGGCATTAAAAGAAATAAAAGCAAGCGATATATTCTGGCTGAAACTATGTATTCGCTTTCGCTGTTTTTCACCGACTGAATAAGCTCACGGAGTTGCTCTGCCATATCGGCGGAGCATTTTACTTTTTCTCCTTTTTGCGACAGTAATTCTTCAAACAGGTCTCTGGAATTATTACCGTCAAAATGTATCCACAGCGTGTGGGCATTTGTATTCGTATAATACTTATGAGGCTTGTAGCAATCTATTAAAAGCAACTCGTTTTGGAGCGCCGTATACTCGTTATATTCTATCTCGCCGTCAACAACTAAAAGCAAAAGAAAGCTGTTATACTGCTCCCTTTCAACCGAGTATTCACCGTTGCAGTAAAACTCGCCTGCGCAAAGCGGATAATATAAGAGCCGTTTTGCCTTAGCCGACGGCGTGTAAAAATACATATGCGAGTGTTCGTTCAGTCCGTTGCCGAGTAGCTTCATAATCATCACAATAGAATTTCTAAATTTTTTGACAGAATATCAAAACAAATCCTCTGAATTTCATTATATAATGAAAATATAATATTGTCAACGAAGGTGATATTAATGAGTGACATTTCTAAAGTTAAGGTTTGGGAAGAGTTTGTAACATTCCCGACATATGAGGCTGCAAAGCCCGACAGAAACCCGCTGTTTTTAGAAAAGCGTGTGTATCAGGGCAGCAGCGGCAAGGTCTATCCCCACCCCGTTACTGATAAAATCAGCGACGAGAAAATAGACAAGAGATACAAGGCGGTATTTCTTGAAAACGATTATCTAAAAATTATGATTTTGCCCGTGCTTGGCGGAAGAGTACAGCGGGCGTATGACAAAACGAGAAATTATGATTTTGTTTATTATAATCAAGTGATTAAGCCTGCGCTCGTAGGACTTGCCGGCCCGTGGATTAGCGGCGGAATTGAATTCAACTGGCCGCAGCACCACAGACCGTCCACCTTTGACGAGGTGAATTATACTTACCGTGAAAACACAGACGGCAGTGCTACGGTTATAGTTTCAGAATACGAAAATATGTTTCACACCAAGGGTGAAACGGAATTTACGCTTTATCCCGACAAGGCGTATTTAGAATTAAAAAATCATCTGTTTAACCGCACGCCCGTGCCGCAGACATTTTTATGGTGGGCAAATCCTGCCGTGGCAGTCAACAGCCACTACCGCAGCATCTTCTCGCCCGACGTGACCGCCGTGATGGACCACGGCAAGCGCGACGTTTCCACATTTCCTATTGCTACGGGTACATATTATAAGGTGGATTATTCAAAGGGCGTGGATATTTCGCGCTACGATAATCTGCCCGTACCGACCTCATATATGGCGGCGAGGAGCGACTTTGATTTCGTCGGCGGTTATGACGACGGGGTTAAAGCAGGCTTGCTGCACGTTGCCGACCACCATATTTCACCGGGCAAAAAGCAATGGACGTGGGGCTGCGGCGATTTCGGCAAGGCGTGGGACAGAAACCTGACGGACGAGGACGGACCGTACTTTGAACTGATGACGGGCTGCTTTACCGATAATCAGCCGGATTTTAGTTTCATTGCCCCGTTTGAAAGCAGAGATTTTACGCAGTATTTTATGCCCTATCACGATTTAGGTCAGGTGCATAATGCAAACAAGGATTTGTCGCTTCACCTTGACGTTGACGAGATGATAACGATAACACTTTACTGCTCGGGCACGCTCGGAAAATGCGATGTCAACATCAACAAATTCTATAAAAAAACCTTTGATTTTCAGTGTGCTGAAACCTACCAATTTTCTATTCCCAATAATAACTTGAGGTTTGAAGAAATAAAAATAACCGTAACAAAAGACGGCAGAGAAATTCTCTCTTTTGACGGTAACGTTAAAAAGCACGAAATTCCCGAGCCTGCAAAGGCGGCGCCGCTTCCGAAGGAATGCGAAACGAACGAGGATTTATACCTTTACGGCATGCACATTGAGCAGTACCGTCACGCCACACGGCGCGCTGAGGATTACTACCTTGAAGGCTTAAGGCGTGATAAAACCGATATGCGCCTCAATAACGCTTACGGTATGCTGCTTTTCAAAAAGGGATATATTACGGAAAGCGAGCCGTATTTCAGAGTGGCAATCGAAAAGCAGACGCGCTCAAATCCTAACGGTAACACGGGCGAGTATTATTACAATCTAGGCTTGTCGCTGTTTTATCAAAATAAACTAAGCGATGCCTTTGACGCGTTTTACAAAGCAATCTGGAATGCTGATGCAAAGGCGAACGCGTATTACTTTATGTCACTGATAAAATCAAGGCAGAGAGATACAGAACAGGCACTTGCATTTGCCCGAAATGCGCTGATTTACAACGCCCGCAATTTCAGCGCAATGAATTTAAAAGCATTGCTGGCGGGTGAAAAGAGCGCAGCCGTAAAGTATGATGACCTGAACATCCTTGCGCTTTTCATCAACTGCGAGGATATTTCAAGGCATATTATCAATTCCAATATGCTGATTGATTTGTCGCTTGAGCTTGCCATAGCGGGCTTCTGTGATAAGGCAGTAGAATTGCTTAATCTTGCAAAGGATAATTTTCCGATGCTTGATTATTACAGAGCATATTACACAAAAGACAGCGGTTATCTTGAAAAGGCTTTCGCAGCTTCTCCGT
>CALGGQ010000398.1 GCA_937915775.1 uncultured Clostridia bacterium
GGTTCGCGTCTTCACGCCTGAGCCAAAGCATTTTGCCTCTTAAGGCCTGTGCCTGCTCAACAGTATCCGTCCCCTCCAATTTGACTACGGCAACTCTACCGTGAGGTCTCACGCTCTTTACACGAACGCTTTGCCTGCCCTCACTGTCAAAATAGAGAGTTTTGAATTTTTTTATGAATTCGGGCGAGTCGCACCAGGGATTCACCCTCACTTCGCCGTGAAGCGAATGGGTGCCGACAATTTCGCCGATTTCAAGAAACGGTTTAATCAATTTCGACTGCTATCCTTGTGTTGCTGCGTGTTGCCGCCGCGCGCATAACCGTGCGGATGGCTTTCGCAATTCTGCCCTGCTTACCTATAACTCTGCCCATATCATCGGGAGCAACATGAAGATGATATACGGTTACGCCTTCCTCGTTAGGCTCGTCAACATCAATTGAAACACCGTCAGGATTATCCACTAATCCCTTCGTGATAGACATCAACAATTCTTCCAAAGAAAACACCTCCTATTATTCTTATCTTCCTTCTCGGGGTTGCCGATAAGAATTAAAGGATGCCTTCCTTCTTCAGCAGTGCCTTAACCGTATCGGTCGGCTGCGCACCGTTTGCAATCCACTTCTTAGCCTTTTCGGAATCAATCTTGATTTCAGCAGGCTCTCTCATCGGATTGTAGGTACCGATTTCCTCGATGAAACGACCGTCACGGGGATATCTTGAATCTGCTACTACTACACGGTAGAAAGGAGCTCTCTTAGCGCCCATTCTGCGAAGTCTGATTTTTACTGCCATTTTTGTTACCTCCAAATAATATATGAATGAATTTATTAACGCATATTGCGTGATTAGTAAGATTTTAGAAGCCGAAGGGATTGGAGCCCTTGACGTTGCCCATCATCTTTTCCGCCATCTGCGGATTCTGCGCCATCAGGCGGCGCATCTTTTTGCTCATCTTCGGGCCTTTATTGCCGCCGATTTGCTTCACCATTTTCTGCATCTGCTTAAACTGGGCAAGGAGCTTGTTCACATCCTCTACCTGACGTCCGCAGCCGGCTGCAATACGGCGCTTGCGCGAGGGATTGATGATTTCGGGATTGGCGCGTTCCTCCTTCGTCATCGAATAAATGATAGCGCGGAAACGGTCAAACGCCTTTTCATCAATATCCTCATCCTTAATTTGCTTGCCGATACCGGGGATGAGCTTGATGGTGTCCTTAATGGAGCCCATGCGCTCAATCTGCTCAAACTGGTCAAGCAAATCGTTTAAGTCAAACTTGTTTTTGGCAAGCTTCTTTTCCAGCTCGGCAGCCTTTTTCTCATCAAGCGCCAGCTCTGCCTTTTCAATAAAGGACAGCACGTCGCCCATACCGAGAATACGGGAAGCCATACGGCTGGGGTGGAAGGTTTCCAGATTGTCGAGTTTTTCGCCTGTACCGACAAATTTAATCGGCTTGCCGGTAACGGCTCTGACGGACAGCGCCGCACCGCCGCGGGTATCGCCGTCGAGCTTTGTCAGGATAACGCCGTCGATGCCGAGCGTTTCATTAAAGCTTTTCGCAACATTCACCGCGTCCTGACCGGTCATCGCGTCGATAACCAGCAGGATTTCGTGCGGGTGCACGGTTGCTCGGATGTTGGTCAACTCCGCCATCAGCGCTTCGTCAATATGAAGACGACCTGCCGTATCGAGAATGACGTAATCGTTGCCGTGGTCCTTGGCGTACTTGACTGCCTCGGAGGCAATGATAACGGGATCCTCCGGGCCCATTTCAAACACCTGGCTGCCCACCTGTGCGCCGACTACCTGCAGCTGCTTGATAGCTGCCGGACGGTAAACGTCGCAGGCAACGAGGAGCGGCCGGTGACCTTCCTTTTTCAGTTTTAATGCGAGCTTTGCCGAGTGCGTCGTTTTACCGCTACCCTGCAGACCGCACA
>CALGGQ010000399.1 GCA_937915775.1 uncultured Clostridia bacterium
GCCGAGCGAGCGAATCGGCTTTTTCCAGTCATAATTGGTGTCAAACAAATCCATTGCCACCCTCAGAATCTCCGTGCTGACATCGGTGCAGAAGGACAGTTTTTTCTGTCTGGTAAAGGAGCCGAGCTCCGTATCGCGCACATAGATACTCACTACGCTACCCTTCAGCTCCTGCTCCCGCAGGCGGGTTGCCACGCTTTCGCACAGCACGCGCATCACGGTTTTGACATCCTTTTCATCCTTTAAATCCCGCGCCGTCGTGGTGGAATTGCCGACACTTTTCAGCGGGTCGGTTTCATCCTTATGGCGCACGCGCGAGGTGTCCATCCCGTTGGCAAAGCGGTACAGTGTTTCACCGTTTTTTCCGAAAATGCTTTTCAGCAAATTCAAATCGCTGCGCGCGATTTCGCCGATGGTGTGAATGCCGTAATACGCCAGCTTTTTTTCCGTGGAGCGTCCGACGAACAGCAAATCGCGGCACGGCATCGACCACACGATATCCCGATAATTGTCACGGGTAATCACCGTCACGGCGTCCGGCTTTTTGTAATCCGAGCCAAATTTGGCGAAAATCTTGTTAAAGCTGACGCCGATACTGACCGTAATCCCAAGTTCCTCCTTTACCCGCCGGCGGATTTCCTCGGCAATTTCCTCGCCGCTTTGCTGACAGCCCGTGACGTCCAGCCAGGATTCATCCAGCCCGAACGGCTCGATGAATTCGCTGTAATCCTCATAGATTTTGCGGCACAGGCGGGAAAAGCGAAGATACAGCGGATAGTTCGGCGGCACGATAATCAGATCGGGGCATTTCTGCCGCGCCTTCCACAGCGGCTCGCCGACGGTCAGACCGTAACGCGAGGCTATCTCATTTTTCGTTAAAATAATGCCATGGCGGCTTTCCGCGCTGCCGCCGACCGCAACGGGTTTATCGCGGATTTCCGGGCGGTAAAGGCACTCCACCGAGGCGTAGAACTTATTGCAGTCCACATGAAGAATCGTTCTGTCCGTCGTTATCATCCTTTCGAACATTTGTTTCTTTTATTATAAACCGTTTGTTCGAAAAATGCAACAGGAAGATATTGTATACAATTATTACAAAAGCACAAAATAAAGGAATATTAAAAGGGACGATTCGTCAATCGCCCCTGCTTAATTTAATAAGAATAATTCTTCAAATGGATGTTCGTTGTTTTGATAATAATCCATTCCCTTGTCGGTCAGTGACAGCAAGGCGATTTGCGGATAAACGGGATGTGTGTATTCCAATTTGACATAGCCATTATCCATTAATTCCATTCCCGCCAAAACACAGGCGGCGCTGACGGTTGATTTTATATCCTCCTCTTTTATAGCGAGCACTTGACATAAGGTATTCACCAGTGCGCTTCTCGTTTGATTAGGATAATAAAAAAGCATTGTTAAATAGATATCGTTAATATTGCTGCGGATTTCATGCTCTGATATTTTCATCTATTGCTTATCCTGTGTTCTCCCTACTTAGGCACCAGCTGGCGCCTAAAGAACACAGACTCCCAATAAAAAAGTGCGCAGCCAAAGCTACGCACGAAAAACGCATAGCTCCGATTGCGCCACACAACCTTTGAACAACTCCCACTAAAGGATGCCAAAGAAGAGCATGCATTTTTACCTAAAAAATGCACCTTTAGTGTGAACAAAGTTGTTCTCGTTATTCGGTTGTGTGGCACCATTATTCTACCATTTCTATCACTATTAGTCAACAAAAAAGTCTGCACAATATGTGCAGACTGAAATAGGTAACATATTAAATTAGTCGTTAAGCTTGGCAAGCTCCTCGCGGAAGGATTCCGCCGATTCAAATTCCTTATAGACCGAGGCAAAACGGACATACGCCACCTCGTCGATTTCCTTGAGCTTTTCCATAATCAGTTCGCCGATTTTGGCAGAGGTGACCTCGCGGTCAACCGACGCCTGCAGCGACGCTTCAATTTCGGAAATTTTTGCCTCCAGCTCTGCTACCGTGACATGCCTCTTTTCGCACGCACGCAGCATACCCTTTAAAATCTTGTTGCGGTCAAATACCTCGCGTGACTTATCCTTCTTAATAACGATAATCGGCACGTCCTCAATAATCTCATATGTGGTGAAGCGCTTGCCGCACTGCAGACATTCTCTTCTTCTGCGGATACGCTCGTTTTCATCCGTCGGACGCGAGTCAATTACCTTGCTTTCTGTGTAGCCGCAGAATGGGCATTTCATATCATTATCCGTCCTTTATTACAATATTCAGCTGGACCAAACAATTTTACAGCCAAATATTATAGCATAGGCTTTTTTTTATTTCCATACAGATTTCAAATTTTTTTGCCTCCGTAGCAGACGGAGGCAAATCGTTCTTTAAGAGTTGTTCAATTACTTCAGATCAACAGG
>CALGGQ010000400.1 GCA_937915775.1 uncultured Clostridia bacterium
AAGAACGTGAGGAGATAATAAAAGCCTCGCTTGACTGCGGCGGCGGATGTGAAAACTGTTCCTCCTGTTGGCTTGGCGGCGGCAGCCCCTGGAACATATATCAGGATTACATTGACGGAAAACGCGAGATTAAAGAAATCAATATGGACTATATGCAGCAATACCGTCAGAACAGACAAATCAAATAACAGCACAGAGGCTTGGATTATTCCAAGCCTTATTTTTCTGAAATCACTTTTAATAGTTCTGTGTAAAGAATATGTGCATTTGTGTCTAATGCAAAAACGAAATGTCAAAAAATTCATAGCAGTTTTCACAAAAATGGATTTGCTGCTTGACAAATTTGAAAAACAGGTGTAACCTTTACTTGTAAGGCAAAGGGGTCTTTGAGGAAACTCAAGGACCCTTTCACTATATAGAAACATTTCTTTAGGCAATGGGGTCTTTGGGATTATCTCAAAGACCCTTTCATCATAGTTAAATACATTATTATTGTCAGGCAACGGCGTCTTTTGTATTTGATACGAAAGGCGCCGCATTTATTTTTAGGAGGAAAATATTATGAGTATGACAAAGGAACAAATTTTACAGAGTGCAAAGGAGAATAACGTTGAATTCGTCCGTCTGCAGTTTACGGACCTGTTCGGCAAGATGAAGAATGTGGCGATTACCGTTTCGCAGCTGGAAAAAGCGCTGGAAAACGACTGTATGTTTGACGGCTCGTCCATCGACGGCTTTGTGCGGATTGACGAAAGCGATATGTATCTGCACCCCGATTATGATACATGGGCAATTGTGCCATGGAGAAAACACGAGAATATTCAGACGGGCAGACTTATCTGCTCGGTCTATAAAGCAGACAATAAGACGCCGTTTGAGGGCGACCCGAGAAACGTTTTAATCAAGGTGATGGAAGAAGCAAAACAGCTCGGCTACGGCTTTAACGTCGGTCCCGAATGTGAATTCTTCCTTTTCAAGCTGGACGAGGAAGGTAAACCCACGATGGAAACGGGTGATGAGGCAGGCTATTTTGACCTCAACCCGATTGACCACGGTGAAAACTGCCGCCGTGATATCTGTCTGGCACTCGAGAATATGGGCTACACCATTGAGGCGTCGCATCACGAAGTGGCTGCCGGTCAGCACGAAATTGACTTCCAGTTCGGCGATGGACTGCTTACGGCTGACAGAGTGATGACCTTCAAGCACGTTGTCAAGACATACGCCACCAAGCATAATCTTCACGCCACCTTTATGCCGAAACCAATTTATGGCATCAACGGCAGCGGTATGCACACGAATATGAGCCTTTATGATATTGCCACGGGCAAGAATGTATTTGACGATCCTGACGGCGAACTTGGACTTTCAAAGGAAGCATACGCTTTTATTGCGGGTATTATGGAGCATATTAAGGGCATTGCCGTGTTCTCCAACCCGACGGTCAATTCCTATAAAAGACTTGTTCCCGGTTATGAAGCGCCGAGCTACTTGGTATGGTCAACCTCAAACCGTTCCTGCCTTGTAAGAATTCCTGCAAGCAGAGGCAAAGGCACAAGAGTGGAGCTGAGATGTCCCGACCCGACCTGTAACCCGTATCTGGAAATGGCGCTTTGCCTTGCAGCAGGTCTTGACGGCATCAAGAGAGGGCTTGTTCCGAAGCCGTCTTATGACGAAAACGTCTTTGTGCTTTCGGATGAAGAGCTGAAGGAGGAAGGCATTGACTGCCTGCCCGGTTCACTCGAGGAAGCCATCAAAGAAGCAGAGAAAGACCCATTCATTAAGGAAACCCTCGGCGACCATGTTTACAACAACTATATCGAAGGCAAAAAGCGTGAATGGGATGAATACAGAACGCAAATCAGTCAGTGGGAGATTGACAGATATATGATTAACCACTGATAAAAACATAATTAACTTAGTGTGCAACGGGGTGCGATGTCTTGTGACTTGGCATCCCGTTCTCTCTTCCTAAATAGGGGTACTCCCTCTTGCCTTTACATCTTGGAGGGAGTATTCCGTTAGGAGAAACGTTTCGGAGGACAAAACAATGAGTGATTCCATTTTATCCGCTGTTTCTGACAGCGTGTTCGGTGTTTGGTTTTTAATCGGTGCAGCGCTGGTATTCTTTATGCAGTGCGGTTTTGCGATGGTGGAAAGCGGCTTTACCCGAGCCAAGAACGCCGGCAATATTATTATGAAAAACCTGATGGATTTTTGTATCGGCGCAGTAATGTTTATCCTGCTCGGTTTCGGACTGATGATGGGCGAGGAGTGCCTCGGCGGTCTTATCGGTATGCCGACGCTTGGCGTGTTTACCGATTACGCACATTTTGACTGGTCAAACTTCGTGTTTAACCTTGTGTTCTGCGCAACGGCTGCCACCATCGTATCAGGCGCTATGGCTGAGAGAACGAAATTCTCATCCTACTGTATTTATTCGGCAGTTATCTCAGCCGTCGTTTATCCCGTTGAGGCGGGCTGGATCTGGAACAGCGAGGGCTGGCTTGCCAAGCTCGGCTTCCACGATTTTGCAGGCTCTACGGCAATTCATATGGTCGGCGGTATTGCGGCGTTTATCGGTGCGGCAATGCTCGGACCGCGTATCGGTAAATACAAGATTGACAAAAAGACGGGCAAAAAGATGGCAAGAGCCATCCCCGGTCATAACCTGACAATCGGCGCGCTCGGCGTATTTATCCTTTGGTTTGGCTGGTACGGCTTCAACGGTGCGGCAGCAACAAGCACGGATTCTCTGGCATCTATCTTTGTCACCACAACGCTTGCGCCTGCGGTTGCAACGGTTGTTACAATGATTTTCACATGGGTTAAGGACGGCAAGCCCGACGTTTCCATGAGCCTTAACGCCTCGCTTGCAGGCTTAGTAGCCATTACCGCTCCCTGCGACTGTACGGACGCGCTCGGCTCCATCATTATCGGCGCTGTTTCGGGTATTCTTGTAGTTGTCGCCGTTGAATTCATTGATAAAAAATTACACGTTGACGACCCCGTTGGCGCTTGCGCCGTTCACCTTGCCAACGGTATCTGGGGTACCTTTGCAGTCGGTCTGTTTTCAACAGGCGCTGACGGCGTCGGCAAAGGTCTTTTCTACGGCGGAGGCTTTAAGCAGCTTGGTATTCAAGCGCTCGGCTTCCTTGCAGTTGCCTCGTGGACCGTTGTAACCATGCTGACAGTATTTTCAGCCATAAAGAAATTTCACGGACTTCGTGTTACCGAGGAGGAAGAAATCAAAGGTCTTGACGCGACGGAGCATAACCTCCCGTCAGCATATGCGGACTTTATGCCTGCAATGGCGGTGGCAACCTCTGCCTCGATGAAGGCAGTTCTGCCCGAGGCAAAAGAGGTCGGCGCACCGATTGAGCCCGTAGAACGCGCTGTACCGGTGGAATCGTATCTTGTTAAAAAGCAGCCTAAGCTCACTAAGATTGTAATGGTGTTCAATCCGGCGCGCTTTGAAGCGGTGAAGGACGCGATGAACGATATCGGCGTAACGGGTATGACGGTCACCAACGTGATGGGCTGCGGCGTGCAGAAGGGGCACAACATCCGTAAATACCGTGGCGTTGAAATTGAGGAAATGAACCTCAACCCGAAGATGAAGCTTGAAATGGTTGTTTCCGCCGTTCCTGTTTCAGATGTTGTTGAAGCAGCGCGCCGTGTGCTTTATACAGGCAATATCGGCGATGGCAAAATCTTCATCTATGAGGTTGATGATGTTGTGAAAGTCAGAACCGGAGAGCATGGCTATGATGCGCTTCAAGGTGAAGATGACATCTAAATCGCATCTTTTTCCGTTATACTGCGTTACGCCAAAAATTCGGCTCGGTCACATATAGCTTATATGCTCCCGTCGTCCAAATTTTCAGCAAGCCTTGTCTAACGAAAAAATCTGTTGATTTATTAATAATTGTAAGGGCGGATTTATTCCGCCCATAAGTGCTATAAAAGGGAGAGAGAAAAATGTGTTCTATTATGGGTTATTGCAGTCCTGAGGCTGATTTAAAACTATTTAAAAAAGGCTTTGTCCGCACGAAGTCGCGCGGACCTGACGACAGCAGAATTGTGGATACGGGAAAGGGGCTTCTCGGTTTTCACAGGCTATCTATTATGGGGCTGACGCCGTCGGGTATGCAGCCGTTTGCGCTTGACGGTAGTTACGTCGTTTGTAACGGCGAGCTTTACGGCTTTGAAAAAGAACGAGAACTGCTAAGACAGAAGGGCTACACCTTTGCGTCAGACAGCGACTGCGAAATTCTTTTGCCGATGTATTTTGAATACGGAGTGGATATGTTTGCAAAACTTGACGCAGAATTTGCCTGCATTATCTACGACGGCAAAACGGGCGAGTATATCGCCGCCCGTGACCCTATCGGAATTCGGCCGCTCTACTACGGATATGATGAATTCGGCAAAATTCTGTTTGCAAGCGAAGCGAAAAACCTTGTCGGTCTTGCCAAAAAAACAATGCCGTTCCCGCCCGGACATTATTACAAGGACGGCGAATTTATCTGCTACTGCGATATCGCTAAAGCAGATACGCTTATTAACGACGATGTGGAAACTGCCTGCAAAAAAATCAGGGAAAAGCTGACAAAAGGCATTAAGAAGCGCCTTGTGTCAGATGCAAAGGTCGGCTTTCTGCTCTCGGGCGGTTTGGATTCCTCGCTTGTCTGCGCTATTGCAGCAGCAGATAGCGACAAGCCGATTGAAACCTTTGCCATTGGTATGAGCGAGGATGCTATTGATCTGAAATATGCAAGGCAGGTTGCGGACTTTATCGGCAGCCACCATACAGAAGTGTATATGACGCCCGAGGAGGTTATTGCTTCGCTTGAAGAGCTTATTCATCTTCTCGGTACTTATGATATAACGACTATTCGCGCAAGCGTGGGTATGTACCTCGTGTGCAAGGCAATTCACGAGCAGACGGATATTCGAGTGCTGCTTACGGGCGAAATTTCCGACGAGCTGTTCGGGTATAAGTACACGGATTTTGCGCCGTCAGCACAGGCGTTCCAAAAGGAAGCGGAAAAGCGCATCAGGGAACTGCACATGTACGACGTGCTTCGTGCAGACCGCTGCATTTCCGTCAACTCCTTAGAGGCACGCGTGCCTTTCGGCGATTTGGATTTCGTGCATTACGTGATGAGCTTAGACCCCGAAATCAAAATCAACAAATACGGCAAGGGCAAATATCTGCTGCGCCACGCCTTTGAAGGTATGGAGCTTCTGCCAGATTCCATTTTGTGGCGTGAAAAGGCGGCTTTTTCAGATGCTGTCGGTCATTCTATGGTGGACTACCTCAAGGAATATGCCGAAAGTCAATATTCAGACGAAGAATTTGAAGAACTGAGGGGGAAATATACACACGCGCAGCCGTTCACAAAGGAATCGCTGCTCTACCGTGAAATATTTGAGAAGTATTATCCAGAGCAGTCAGAAATGATAGTTGATTTCTGGATGCCGAATAAGGAATGGGAGGGCTGCAACGTCAACGACCCCTCCGCCCGCGTTCTCTCCAACTACGGAGAAAGCGGAGTATAAACCTATTATAAAGGAAGAGAGCAAGGCTATGTTAAAAGAAGGACAGGTAAGAATTCCGTCAGGCTGTGCGATTGCGGCGATTATTGACAGAAAGGGCGGCTTAATTAACGGCTCTGAAATCATTAAGTCCATCGCGCTGATGCACGACCGCTCCAACGGACTTGGCGGCGGCTTTGCGGCTTACGGAATTTATCCCGAACACAAGGACGATTACGCGTTTCATATCTTTTATGAAAATAAGGAAGCGCACCAGAAATGCGAGGAATTTTTATTCAAGCATTTCAATATTGACGCGGCGGAGCGCATCCCCACGAAGAAGGTGGATTCGATTGAAAACGGACCGGATATCTGGCGCTATTTCGGCAGAGTGAATAGAGTCCGTATGAATAATTCACGCCTTGATGAAGGCGAATACGTTGTGCAGTGTGTCACAAAAGTCAACGCCGCTATTGAGGGCGCATACATCTTTTCGTCAGGAAAGAATATGGGTTGCTTTAAGGCGGTGGGTTATCCCGAGGACGTTGGTGAATTTTATATGCTTGACCAGTATAATGCGTATCTATGGACGGCACACGGCAGATTTCCGACCAACACGCCTGGCTGGTGGGGCGGTGCGCACCCGTTCAATATTCTTGACTGGTCCATCGTTCATAACGGCGAGATTTCAAGCTACGATGCCAACAGAAGATATATTGAGCAGTTCGGCTATAAATGCACGATGCAGACAGACACCGAGGTGATTACCTATCTCTTTGACCACTTAATCCGTCATCATAAGCTGCCAACGAACGTTGCAGCGGACGTTCTGACGGCGCCGGAATGGGACGAAATAGACCGAATGGACAAAGATAAAAAAGAATATTTTACCAACCTGCGCGCGATATACAGCGGTGCACTCGTCAACGGTCCTTTCTCCGTTATTCTCGGCTCAAATAAGGGGCTACTTGCAATCAATGACCGCTTAAAACTCCGCTCTCTGACAGCAGCGACAAAGGGCGACAGAGCGTATTTTGCAAGCGAGGAAAGCGCTATCCGCATTATCTGTCCCGAGCCTGAAAAGGTATGGTCTGTCAGCGGTGCGGATCCCGTATTCATACCGCTTGAAATAGATGAAAAGGAGGATGAATAAATATGGTAAATTACATCCCCCGAAGATTTACAGTCGTTCGTGATAAGGAGCTTTGCATTCACTGCGGCTGCTGCGTAAGGCAGTGCTCCAACGAATGTCACTACTTTGCAGATGATAATAAAACGGTGCTTGTCAATTCAAATTCCTGCGTGGCGTGTCATCGCTGCGTGGATTTGTGCCCGACCGGCGCTTTGAGAATAGAAAAATATGTGTGTGATTACAGGGAAAACGCCAACTGGACGCCGCAGTATCAGCAGGAAATCTGCCGTCAGGCAGCCACGGGCGGCGTGCTGCTTTCCGGTATGGGAACGCCGAAGGCTTATCCGATTTACTGGGATAAAATTCTGCTCAATGCCTCGCAGGTAACGAATCCCTCCATAGACCCCTTACGCGAGCCTATGGAAATCAGAACGATTCTCGGCAGAAAGCCGGAAAAACTGACAGTAGAAAAAAAGGGCAAATCCACCGTTGATATGCCGCCGCAGGTGATTCTTGAAACGCCGATTATGTTCTCGGCAATGTCGTTCGGCTCCATCAGCCTGAACGCACAGAAAACGCTTGCCATGGCGGCGAAGAATCTCGGCACGCTGTTTAATACGGGCGAGGGCGGTCTGCACCCCGATTTGAAGGATTACACGGATTATGCCATCGTTCAGGTGGCGTCAGGCCGCTTCGGCGTACATAAGGAATATCTGAATCATTCCCGCTTTATTGAAATTAAAATCGGTCAGGGTGCCAAGCCGGGTATCGGCGGCCATCTGCCCGGCGAAAAGGTCAACGTAGAGGTATCTAACGCCCGTATGATTCCCGAGGGCAGCGACGCCATTTCGCCCGCGCCGCACCACGATATTTATTCCATTGAGGATTTGCGCCAGCTTATCTGGTCGCTCAAACAGGCAACTCATAATGAAAAGCCCGTATCGGTTAAAATTGCAGCGGTGCATAACGTTGCGGCAATTGCTTCGGGCTGTGCAAGAGCAGGCGCGGATATCGTCGTTATCGACGGCTTCAGAGGCGGCACGGGTGCTGCGCCTACAAGAATCAGGGATAACGTCGGTATTCCTATCGAGCTCGCGCTTGCTGCGGCAGACCAAAGGTTACGCGACGAGGGTATCCGCTCAAAAATTTCGCTTGTTGCGGCAGGCTCGTTCCGCTGCTCTGCAGATATCGTAAAGGCAATTGCGCTCGGCGCAGACGCCTGCTATTGCGCTTCCGCACCGCTGATTGCAATGGGCTGCCATATGTGCCAGACCTGTAACACGGGTAAGTGCAATTGGGGTATTGCCACGCAGCGCCCTGAGCTGATAAAAAGGCTCAATCCCGATATGATGCACGAGCGCGTTGAAAACCTTATAAACGCCTGGAATCATGAGATTAAAGAGATTATGGGCGGAATGGGTATCAACTCCATTGACTCTCTGCGTGGGAACAGGCTGATGCTTCGCGGGCTCGGGCTGACGGAAAAAGAGCTTGAAATTTTAGGCATTAAACATGCAGGCGAATAGGAGGCGGTAGTATGAAAAGAGTATATGCTAAGGAAGAGCTTTGCCTGAACTGCCGTCTGTGCGAGGTTTACTGCAAAACGGCTCATTCAAAGTCAAAGGATATTGTTAAAGCAAATAAATATGAAGAGCCCGTGCCTGTTTCAAGAGTAACGGTTTACGGCGATAATATGCTTTCGGCAGCGGTTAACTGCCGCCACTGCGAAAAACCGAAGTGCGTGGCGGCGTGCATTACGGGAGCAATGCAGAAAGATGTAAAAACGGGCGTCGTTTCCGTTGACGAAAACAAATGTATAGGCTGTATGACCTGCCTTGCGGTGTGTCCGTTCGGCTGTATCAAAACGGGCAAATTTGCCGTAAAATGCGATTTGTGCCATGGTGAAAGCGAACCCGCCTGTGTTAAGAACTGCCCTAACAGAGCGCTCGTTTACGTTGATTTAGGAGGTGCAAAGTGATGAAATATATCATTATCGGCGCCTCTGCGGCAGGGCTTGCCTGCGCCGAGCAAATCAGAAAAGAGGATAAAACGGGCGAGATTAAAATCATTACAAAGGAAAAATATCTGCCCTATAGCAGACCTTCCATCAGTTATTATCTGAAAGGCGTTGTAAAAGAGAAAGATATGCTCCTTCGCAAGCCCTATTATTATCAATCAAAGAGAATTGAAATGATAACCGATACGGAAATCAAGGCGATTGACAGAAAAGCAAAAACCGTCAGGGCGGGGAGAAAGATATATCCTTACGATAAACTTTGTATCTGTACGGGCTCATACCCGTTTGTTCCGCCGATGGAGAATGTTCTCGGCAAGGAAAATGCGCTGACTTTTTTGGACCTCGCCGCTACGAAGGCAGTAAAAGAAAAAGCCAACGCTAACACGAAAGCGGTTGTTATTGGCGCAGGCTTAATCGGTATGAAAGCGGCGGAAGGACTTTCCAAAATCTGCAAAAGTGTTGACGTGGTGGAGCTTTCGCCCCGTATTCTTCCGTCCATTCTTGATATGAATGCCTCGAAGCTCGTTAAGAAATACGTTGAGCAGGAAGGTCATATCAAATTTCACCTCGGTGATACGGTTGTCAAAGCAAAAAGCAGAGGCAAAAATATCACCTCTGTGATTCTCAAAAGCGGTAAGGAGCTGAAATGCGATTTACTCATTCTTGCCGTCGGCGTTCGTCCCGCAACGACGCTTGCCGAAAAGGCAGGGTTGGAGGTGAACAGAGGCATTATCACAAATCCGCAGACAATGCAGACGAGCGACGAGCATATTTACGCCGCAGGCAACTGCACGGTATCATATGATATGCTTGACGGCAGCAAAAAGATGATTGCGCTCTGGGTGAATGCCGTGCAGCAGGGCGCGGTTGCAGGCTCTCAGATGGCAGGCGGCAGCGAAACGCTCAGCGGCTCTTATGCCGTTAATGCGATTGATTTTTACGCTCTGCGTATCTGTACCTGCGGTCTGATTAACGCCGAGGGCGAGCAGTACAGCGATACCGTAAAGCATAGCGAAAACACCTATAAACGCCTGATATTTGAGGGCAACTGCCTCGTCGGCTTCGTGCTGATAAACGATAGCGAAAACGCAGGAATATACACAAGTCTGATTGAAAACAAGGTTGATATTACCTCGCTTGAAGGCGATATCACAAAAGCGCCGTCATTGTTCTTATTTGACAAAGCAGCACGGCAGAACAGACTGAAAGGAGAAACGGCATCATGAGCATTACAGCAGGACTTCGCAGATATG
>CALGGQ010000401.1 GCA_937915775.1 uncultured Clostridia bacterium
TATCAATCCGTTCTTAGCAGTGGAAAAGCCGCTTTATAAGGAAGCGAGCGAAAAGGGCTATACCGTTAAGAATAAGGACGGCGAGGATTATTACGTTACGATAACGACCTTCCCGGCGGCGATGGTCGACTTTACGAATCCCGACGCTGTGAAGTGGATTAAGGACGTTATCAAACACAATATGATTGACCTCGGTCTCGGTGGCTGGATGGCTGATTTCGGCGAATATCTGCCGACGGACGCGGTGCTCTACAGCGGCGAGAATGCCGAGCTGGTACATAACACCTGGCCGGCACGTTGGGCGCAGATAAACCGTGAGGCGATTGAGGAAGCAGGCAAGCTCGGCGAAATTATGTTCTTCACCCGCGCCGGTTATTCCGATACGCCGCGGTATTCCACGATGATGTGGTGCGGCGATAATCACGTTGATTTCTCCATTGACTTCGGTCTGCCGAGCGTTATTCCCGCTATGCTGTCGCTGACCTGCTGCGGCTTTGGCTTGTCTCACAGCGACGTCGGCGGTTATACCTCTTTCTTCAACTTAAAGAGAAGCGAAGAGCTCTATATGCGCTGGTGTGAGATGAATGCCTTTACGCCGGTAATGAGAGGTCACGAGGGCTTGAATCCCGACCTTAACGCCCAGCACGATGCGAGCGAAAGAACGCTCAAGCATAATGCCAAATTTGCCCGTGTGCATCAGGCGCTTAAGCCGTATATCAAGGCAGCAGTTGCGGAAAACGCCGCAAACGGATTGGCTGTTGTCCGCCCGCTGTTCTTCCACTATGACGAAAAGAAAGCGTATGAGGAAGCGTATGAATACCTGCTCGGGCGCGATATTCTTGTAGCGCCGGTATTGAAGCAGGGCGCCAAAACGCGCGAGGTTTATCTTCCTGAGGATGAATGGGTACACCTCTGGAGCGGTAAGGAATACCACGGCGGTAACGTAACGGTGAACGCGCCGCTCGGCAAGCCGCCCGTGTTCGTCAGAAAAGGCAGCGAGGCGCTGAGCCTGCTCTGTGATATGAAGTAAGAAGGTGATACCGTGTTACAGCGATTGAATGAAGTAAACGATGTGAAGGTGTATTCCGTCTTTGATAATGCTTTTCAACCGTATGGCAGAATTGTAAAGGGATATGACTTTACAGAGATAATTCGTTATATGGAAACTGAAACCGCCATTCCCGCCAATGGTAATGTGTATTTTCCGAGCATTGAAGCCATGGAATGCACGGCTGTATTTGAAAAGGTACAGCATACACTGTATGGCGGAATGCCGGTTCAGTTCGGCTACTGCAATGGCAGAAACACCACCTATAACGGTTTTGAATACCATAAAGGCAGCGAAATCAATATTGCCGTGACCGACTTTATGCTTGTGCTCGGTCATACCTGGCAGATGGAGGATAACCGCTTTTACGTCGGCAATGAAAAGGTTTTCTTTGTGCCGCAAGGGACAGCGATTGAAATGTACCAGACGACGCTGCACCTGTCGCCATGCCGTGTAACGGATGAGGGCTTTAAGGATATCGTGATTTTGCCGCGCGGTACGAATACACCGCTGGAAAGAAAAGAAACCAATGACGATGCAGAGAGCGTACTGCTGCTGCAAAAGAATAAATGGGTTATTGCCCATCCCGAACGGGAACCTCTTGTAAAGCAAGGAGCCTTTACAGGATTAATCGGTGAAAACAAAGAATTAAAATACTGATATATAGGAGAGTAAGAAAATGGCATTTGAATTTATGTATATTCCGATTGGCGTGCCGACTTATCATCTGGAAAGCGCCCAGAAGGAATTTGACAAATCCGTTGCATTGCTGAAGGAAATTGACGAAAACGTCATCATTCCCGATGAATTACTGCTTAGCATTGACAAGGTAAACACCTTTACAGATGGAAAAAATCCCGATTTAGTCATAGTGCAGAACATCACCTTTGCCAACGGCGCCTATATTGCAGAGGTATTGCGGAAATATGACTGTCCCGTACTGCTCTGGACGCTGCGTGAGCCGGTGATTGACGGCACCAGACTGCGTTTGAATTCCTTAACGGGCGCTTATTCCGCTGCGAATATGCTGCACGCCTTCGGCAGACCGTATGAATACATTTTCGGCTCTCCCGATGAGGACAGAGTAAAGGCAAAGGTTGCTTCCACCGTGGCAGCTGCCAAGGTGAAAAAGGATTTAAGAAGCCTGAACGTTGCCCAGGTCGGCCATACGCCGCAGGGCTTCGGTTTCGGCCGTGCGCTTGATGCAGAGGTGATGACCACCTTCGGCGCCAACGTTGTTTCAATTGAAGCGCGTGAGCTGATTGATAAGGCAAAGACGTACAGCGAGGACGATATCGCAGCTTATCTTGCCGATGCGAAAACCCGCATTCATGCGCTGGATTCCATCAAGGAAAACAATGTGCTCGACTTTGCAAGGCTTTACCGTGCCTATGATGAATTTGTGAAAGAGAACCGTATCGGTGCGCTGTCGTCAAGATGCTGGCCGGATTTCTTCACCGCGTTCGGTACGCCGGTCTGTTCCGTGCTCGGTATTTTAAACGACCTCGGCGTTGCTTCTGCTTGTGAAGCAGATACTTTCGGTGCGCTCTCGATGTATATCTGCAGTTACCTGACGGGCAAGTCCGCTTTCTTCGGTGACCCCGTTTCCATGGATGAGAACGAAAATACCGTCACGATGTGGCACTGCGGTATGGCTGCGTGCTCGCTTGCAAGAGAGGATACTGGCGCGTGTGCCGGTCTGCACTGTAACCGTAAAATCGGTCCGACGCTGGAATTCGGCTGCAAGGCGGAGCCGCGCGTGACCATCTTCAGAATCGGCAAGAAGGCGGACGGTACCTTCCGTTTCTTCATCGCTACCGGCGAAGCGCCGGATAAGCCGCAGCAGTTCTACGGCACCTCCTTAGTGGTCAAGACGGATTCGCCGTCATTTGATGTGGTCAACGATTCCATCAAAGCCGGCTGGGAGCCGCACTTTGCTGTTGCAATGGGCGATATTGCCGAGGAGCTCAGCGCCCTTGCCAATATGCTTGGTATTGAGGTAGAAAAGTACTAACAGAGGTAATTTGGTCTGATGATAGACGGTAAGGATATCCTGTTTTTTATCGTAGTATTTGTGTCGAATGTCATTCAGAGCATCACCGGCTTTGCCGGCACGGTGCTGGCAATGCCGTTTTCCTTAATGCTGGTGGGGTACAATACTGCCAAGCCGATTCTTAATGTGCTCGGCATTGTGGTATCCCTCGGCGTTATCGGCCTGAATCACAAATCGCTGAATAAAAAGGAATTCATCAAAATAATCGTGATAATGCTTGTAGGCATGGTTGTCGGCACGTTCATTACGAGGCAGTTTGAGGTGAGCGCAGGTCTGCTGTATAAACTGCTGGGTGTGATTGTTATCATCTTTATGTGCATTGGTGTTTTCAATTCCTTTTCCGAAAAGTACCGCAAAAAGAAAAAGGAAACGAATGAAAAAACAAGTGTGCTTGCCTATATTGTGTTAGTCGCTTCCGGTATCGTGCACGGTATGTTTATCTGCGGCGGTCCGCTGCTCGTGGTCTATGCCTCTGAAAAGCTCAAAGGCAGAGATGAATTCCGCGTGACCGTTTCAGCGGTCTGGGTTGTACTGAATACAATTTTGCTGTTCGGCGATATCAAAGCAGGGTATTTTAATTCAAAACTGTTGATATTGCTGGGTATCTGTATTGCACTGCTGTTCGGTGCGCTGTGGGTAGGCAACATCATTTTCAGGCATATTAACAAAAAATGGTTTATGATTTTAACATATGTTTTAATGGGTATCAGCGGTTTGTCGCTGCTGCTGAAATAAAGGAGGGATGACGAGGTGGCAAAGGGACTGAATATGCAGTCGGTGAAAAGTGAAAACCGCTCGCTCGTGCTGCATCTTCTCAACCGCGAGGGAAGGCTTAGCCGTAAGGAAATCGCCGCCCGCCTTTCGCTGACGCCGGCAGCGGTGACGAAAATCTGTGCCGAGCTGATAGAGGACGGCTTGGTTGCCGAGGTCGGCGAAGCACAGGAAAAGGGGAAATCCGGCAGACGTGAAATCATGCTGGAGCTGCTGCTCAAGGAGCGGCTGGCTTTCGGTATCAATGCAGAGAGGGACTGCATCACTTTCTCTGTATCCAATCTTGCAGGCGAGCTGCTGCGCTCTGAGCAATTTCCGTTTTTCGAAGATGTTGATACGGTTATCAAAAAGGCAAAGCAGTTTCTGATGGAATCCGATGTGGATATGAGCCGGTTCTGCGGTGCCGGCATCTGTATTATCGGTTCGCAGGAGGAGCGTAATATCGGCGTCTGGAATGAAGAAAATCTGCGCCAGAAGTTTGAAACGGAGCTCGGTATGGCTGCCGTGATTGAAAACAATGTCAAAGCCTTTGCGGAGAGCGAGATGCTTTACGGCGATTTGCGCGGCGGACAGGCGTGCCTGTTTTTAAAGTGGGGGCCGGGTATCGGCTCTGCCATCGTTGCCGACGGCAAGGTGTTTAGTGCCGATAACAGCTCTGTTGCGGAAATCGGACACTGTATTGTTGACCGAGGCGGCGTCAAGTGCCGCTGCGGCAGATACGGCTGTATGGAAACCGTTGCAGGGGAGGAGGCAATTCTCCGTGAAATCGGCGGCGAAAAGACTCTTGACGAAATCCTTCAAAACTGCGATAATAAAGCTATGATGATTATCGAACAGAAGATTGACCTGGTAGCGCTGGTGCTGACGAATGCGGCGACGATGCTGGATGTGAATAAGGTCATTCTGTTCGGCAAAATGTTCACGTATCCCTTAATTGCGGAAAAGCTGGAAAAGCAGTGTATGCGCTACGATAATCAGTTGAAAGAGAATACCGTTTCTCTTTCATCACTGGAGCAGAAGAGAAACTATATCGGCTGCAGTGCTATCTGTGCAAAACAGTTCTTTTTTAATAGGACTATGTCAATAAAAAACTAATTCAAAAGGAGTAAATATGATGGAAGAAAAAGCATTAACCCATGGTATTAAGCTGAAGGATAAAATCGGCTACGCGCTCGGTGACGCCGGCGGCTTGCTGACCTTCTCGCTCATCGGTGCGTTTCAGAATAAGTTTTACACCGACGCGCTGGGTATCAGCCCGAGTAAGATTGTTATCCTGATTTTAGTTGCCCGTATCTGGGATGCGATTAACGACCCGCTTTGGGGCGCGTTCATTCAGTCCAGAAAACCGAAGCCGGCAGGTCAGTTCAGACCGTGGATTTTGGGCTTCTCGATTCCGCTTGCCATTTCGGCAGCGCTGATGTTCCTTAAAATTCCGGGACTGACGGAAACCAAGTATCTTGTTTATGCTTATATCACCTATATCCTTTACGGTATGATGTACACAGCCGTTAATATTCCTTACGGCTCTCTGGCTTCTGTGGTGACGGATGATGAGCTGGAACGTTCCTCGCTTTCTATGTGGCGTTCCATCGGTGCCGGTGTCGGCGGTCTGCCGGGTACCATCATTCTCCCGATGATTGTGTATACCGTAACCGGTCAGTATGCCAATGGCACGAACATCCAGGCACTCGATGAAAAGAAGCTGTTCTGGTGTGTTCTGATTCTGTCCGTGATTTCCGTATTTGTTTATCTGGCTCATTATAAGCTGACAAAGGAGCGTATTGCGCCGCAGAAGAAGGCAAAGGATGAAAACTACAATGCTTTCTCAACGCTCAAGGCACTGGTGAAAAACAGAGCGTTTGTCATGGTTTGCCTGGCGTCTATGCTGCTGATTGCCTTCCAGTTCTATTATCAGTCAACCTTTACCTATCTGTTCACCGATTTCTACGGCAAGCCGGGTATGTATGCGCTAGTTACCATCTGCACCTATCTGCCGATGGCAATCTTCATCCCGATTATGAACAAGCTCATCCGCAAGTTCGGCAAGAAGGAGCTCTGCGCCTTTGGTATGGCGTTTGCCGCGCTGTCCTGCTTCATTCTGTTCCTGCTGAGAGGAAGCGAGCTGCATAACAACGTTTATGTGTTCCTTGGCTTCACCTTCTTCTCAGGCTTAGGTCAGACCTTCCTGGTGCTTGAGGTATGGGCGCTTGTGATGGATGTTATCGATTATCACGAGGTCAGAACGGGCAAACGTGAAGAGGGCATGGCATATGCGTTCTTCTCGTTCACGAGAAAGCTCGGTCAGACGCTTGCAGGCGTCGGTCTGAACGTACTGCTGGCAGCCATTCACTATGACGGCGAGCTTTCCAAGCAGGGTATTGCGCTGAGCGACGATGTATTATCCAAACTTTATGATATCTCCACCATCGTTCCCGCCATTATGCTGGCGCTGATGGCTGTGATTCTGTTCTTCGGCTACAATCTTTCCAAGAAAAAGCTCGCTGTTATGCACGAGCAGCTTGCCGCAATCAGAGCACAGGAGGAAACCGAATAACTATCGTTGATTTAGCCGAGCCCGACGGGCTCCGCTTTTTTTATACCAAAAACACTTGAACCATTGAACATATCAAAATAAGATTGACATTTTTAAAGAAAATGTTATTATTTTATCAAGAGCATAAAAGGGGTGAAAAGGATGACAAAGTCAAAACGCTTTATCGCGCTTGCCGTTGTCTTCGCTATGGTATTTGCTATGGCGTTTTCTGTCCTTTTCATTGTGCGTGAGGAAAACCACGAATGTACCGGCGTGGACTGCCATATCTGTCAGCAAATCAATGCCGGCATTCTGCAGTTCAATCATCATACCCCGAAACCGCACAGCGCCGTGTATCTTTTAACGGTCACTTATGCGCTTGTGCTGCTGCTCGGCAGTCTCAGAAAATCTCGTGTTTCGAATACACCAATTAGTTTAAAAGTTAAACTTTCTGATTAATTTCATTGTCAGATACGTTCACCAAGGGCGTATACTGCCCGAAACCAAGGGCGAAAACTGTCAAAATGAAAGAATCAGGAGGTTTATTTTTATGAAAAAACTATTTGCGATTTTAATATCTGTTGTTTTGCTGCTTTCCGTTTTCACGGCTTGCTCCTCAAAGCCTGAAACAGGTTCAGAAAACGAAGGTAAAATCAGCGTTGTCACCACCATTTTTCCCATCTATGACTGGGTGAGGGAGCTGACAGCGAATACGGATAACGTTGAAATTACAATGCTGCTCGATAACGGTGTGGATTTACACAACTATCAGCCGACTGCCGATGACATCATTAAGGTGTCCGATTGCGATATGTTCATCTACGTTGGCGGTGAAAGCGATGACTGGGTGGAGGACGCCCTTGAAAATGCGCAGAATAAGAGCATGATTGTCATCAATCTGCTGGAAGTTCTCGGCGATAAAGCCAAGGAAGAGGAAATGGTTGAAGGGATGGAAGCTGAGGAAGAGGAAAACGGTGAGGAAGAAGGACCGGAGTACGATGAACACGTCTGGCTCTCCGTGAAAAACGCACAGCTTTTCTGTAATGATATCGCCGAAAAGCTGGCTCAAATTTCGCCGGAGAAAAAGGATATCATCCTTGATAATGCCCAAAAATACGGCGCTGATTTAGCTTCTCTTGACGCCGCTTATGCCGATGCCGTGAACGCAGCGAGCGTTAAAACGCTGCTGTTTGGTGACCGCTTTCCGTTCCGCTATCTGACGGATGACTACGGTCTGGGCTACTACGCTGCTTTTTCCGGCTGTTCGGCGGAAACCGAGGCGAGCTTTGAAACCATATCATTTTTAGCGCAAAAGACGGACGAACTGCAGCTGAAATATGTGATGACGATTGAGGGCACCGACCACCGCATTGCCGAAACGATTGTGCAGAATACCGCGTCGAAGCAGCAGGAGATATTGGTGCTTAATTCGATGCAGGGAACGACCGCAAGCGATGTCGCAAACGGCACAACCTATCTTTCCGTTATGCAGCAGAATCTTGAAGTGCTAAAAACAGCGCTTTCATAAAGGAGAAAAACCATGCCATTACTGACTTGCAGCAATTTAACACTCGGCTATGACGGCAAGGCTGTTGTATCTGATTTAAACTTTGAAGTGAACAGCGGCGATTACCTCTGTATTGTCGGTGAAAACGGCGCCGGTAAATCAACGCTGATGAAAACCCTGCTGAATTTGCAGCCGGCTATCAGCGGTAAAATTCTTACCGGTGACGGGCTGAAGCGTAACGAAATCGGCTACCTTCCGCAGCAGACGGTGGTGCAGAAGGATTTTCCGGCATCCGTCTGGGAAATCGTCCTTTCCGGCAATCTTGCTTCCAGAGGCTTAAAGCCATTTTATTCCAAGGAGGATAAGGAACGGGCTAGAAAAAATATTGAGCGTATGGGCATCACGGAGCTGACGAGCCGTTGTTACCGTGAGCTGTCCGGCGGTCAGCAGCAGCGTGTGCTGCTGGCGCGAGCGCTGTGTGCCACGAAAACACTCTTACTGCTCGATGAGCCGGTCTCGGGGCTGGATCCGAAGGTGACGGCAGAGATGTACGCCTTAATTGAAAGCCTGAATCAGCAGGGAATTACGGTTATTATGATTTCCCACGATATTGCGGCTGCCGTTCGGTATGCCAGCCATATCCTTCATATCGGCAACCGTGTGTTCTTCGGCACGAAGGAGGAATACCTCCGAAGCGAAGACGGCAGTCTGTTTGTGAACACCAAGGGAGGCAAGCAGTAATGGCAGGTTTATTTGATAAATTCTCTTTGTATATTCAGTATCCCTTTGTGCAGTATGCGCTGATTGCGGGCGTGCTGATTGCGCTTTGCTCGTCGCTGCTCGGCGTTACCTTAGTGCTGAAGCGCTTTTCCTTTATCGGCGACGGTCTGTCGCATGTGGCGTTCGGCGCGATGGCGATTGCCACTGTTTTGCACATCAAAAACGATATGCTTATCGTGATGCCGATTACCGTGCTGTCCGCCATTCTGCTGCTGGCAGGCGGTAAGAACCGAAAAATCAAGGGCGATGCGGCGATAGCGATGATTTCCGTCGGCTCGCTTGCTATCGGCTATATGCTGATGAACCTGTTCTCCGGCTCCAGCAATATCTCGGGAGATGTGTGCTCAACGCTGTTCGGCTCCACCTCGATTTTAACGCTCTCCAAACTGGATGTCTGGCTGTGTGTGATTCTTTCTATTGTCGTAGTAGCGGTATTCGTCATCTTTTATAACAAGATTTTTGCGGTGACGTTTGACGAGAGCTTTGCCCAGGCAACAGGGACGAACGCCGGTGCGTATAATCTGCTGATTGCCGTGATTATTGCGGTTATCATCGTGCTGGCAATGAATCTGGTCGGTTCACTGCTGATATCGGCACTCGTTATTTTCCCGGCGCTGTCAGCGATGAGAGTCTTTAAGAACTTCAAAGCGGTTACGATTTGCTCCGCCTTGTTCTCCGTTATCTGTGCGCTGCTCGGTATTTTAATCTCCATTCTCGGCGGTACGCCGGTGGACTCCACCATCGTTGCCGTTGATATCGTCGGCTTTATTATCTTTTATGTTATCGGAATCATCAGGAGGAAGTAAAATGAAAAGAATTATCACGTTGATTTTGGCTCTGGGCATTCTTGCCGCGGCTTTTGCCGGATGCTCAAAGGGAGAAACGAATACAGATACTACGGAAAAAGCAGATCAGTCCGCCGTGATGCGCACGGTTCTGAATACGACGGAATACACGCTTTATCAGAATATTTTCTTTAATGATATGGCAGCGGATTATACAAATGTTACGGTGACAAAAGAGGGCACATTTGCCACTCTTTATGATGCCTATAATGCCGTGGAAAGATATTATGTTTGGGGCTATAACGATGAAACCAAGTGCTGCGACTGGCAATGGGAAATCAAGTTTGACAGTGATACGGACAGCAAGCCCACGAACGGCTCGTTTGTCAAGGTGACCGGTGAATTTGTAGGCGATGAAAATGCGCTTGATAAATACTGGATTATCCACCCGCAGATAGAGGTGGAGGAGGCGTATACCTCCAATGACAGCGAGATTGATATGTCCACGATGAGCGCCACGCTGGAAAGAGTGGAAATTCAGAATATCATCTATCAGGCGGATACCTTTGAAGGCAAAACCGCTACCCTCTACGGCAGAGTGCTGAGCCCGACTGCTGTTCAGCATCCGTATTATGATAACGCCTGGGAGCTTGGCGTAGAAGGTGCAGAGCTGCCGGATTTCGGCACCATGGTATTGATTACCGGAACAGTGAAGGACGGAAAGCTGACAGATATTACGGTCAGTGAAACAACGCAGTATTAAAGATATGAAGAAAAGAATTATAACAATCACAGCAGCAGTAATGCTGTTCACACTTGCTTTGACAGGCTGTAAGGGCGGCAATCTGTCACTGATGAATACCGTTGATGTAGACTTAACGGCGCTTACCTCAACGATGGTGTATTCAGAGGTGTATAATATGGTGACAACGCCGGAGGATTATATCGGCAAAACCGTGAAGATGGAGGGCAGCTTCTCCATTTATGAGGATCCGGATATTAACGAGCGATATTTTGCCTGTCTGATTGCGGATGCGACCGCCTGCTGCCAGCAGGGGCTGGAGTTCGTGCCAAACGATGAATTTCAGTATCCGCAGGATTTCCCGGAGGACGGCGAGGATATTATCGTTGTCGGTCAGTTTGAAACGTATACCGCAGGCGACAGGGTGTTTTGCCGGCTGGTAGATTGTCAGATTAATACAGACGCATAAAAGAAACGGCGACTGATGCAGTCGCCGTTTTTATTGATATACCTTGAGGCTGACAATCAGCCTGTCTTTTTTAGTCGTACGCACGGTGGTATCGAAAATGTATTTCCCGTGCCCTCTGACCGAAACAGTGTCGCCCTCCTTCAGCAGCGTGCCCTCCTTTTCACACAGACGCGCATTGATAAAGATTTTACCCTGACGGAATAAATCGGCAGTGCTGCTGCGAGAAAGTTGATAGACGGCAGCCGTTACCGCGTCGGCACGCAGGGAGGATACATTGTATTCCTTGCCCTCCGGCTGCGTTATCAGAAATGCCGGTATTTCAACGATGATTTCGCATTTTACCGAGGTGTGCTTGACGCGGCTCAGTGAGTCGGTAATGTAGCCGCTGATGCTTTTCAGGCAGAACAGCCATGCAGTGTTGTCCTTCACGATAATATCGCCGAGCACGCTGCGCTCGATACCGAGGTTAATCAGTGCGCCGAGGAAATCCCGATGCGTCAGCTTGTCCGAAAACTTCGCGTTCAGCGGCTCGATTTTCACGCATGCAAGCGGCGGAAGATAATCCTCCGTTATGTCACCGAAGCAGGCGATGCAGCGCTCCGCTTGAGGATAGCCGCCGAGCAGCGAAACGGGCGAGGGAAGATGCAGGCTTTTCAGCGTGCTGATTTCATCAAGGTTGAGAAAGCCCGTCTCCGTGATGTAGTTTTTGTCGAAGGCTCTCTGTGATAGCTCCTCAAAGCGCCTGATAAGAATGTTATCCATTGATTTCTGTTACCGTCAGTTCGCCATCTTTTACGGTGAAGCGTATTTCATATCCCGCAAAGGGGAAACCGTAGGTTCTGTTCTCGTTCTCCTGGTAGGCAGGGCGCGGGTCGTTTTCTAAGATCGTGAGAAGCGTGCTGCGCTTTTCCTGCGGAATTCTCTGTAGCAAGGCTTCACTGATATGTACCCGCAGCAGCTCAAACGGCGTGCTATCCACAAAACCCGCTTTTGCCTCTGCATGAGAGTCTGTAAAGGGAATGTACGGCTTGATGTCGTAAATCGGCGTACCGTTCATCAAATCCGCGCCGCTGACAATCAGCACAGGGTGCCGCTTTTCGTCATAATTGATTTGCTCCAGTTTGACGCTGGAAAGCCCGAGTCCGTTGGGGCGAAACGGAGAACGGCTGGCAAAAACGCCGACGCGCGTATTTCCGCCGAGGCGCGGGGCGAGCCCTACGAGGGGCAGGTGGCTGTGGGCGCTGTGGTGCTCAACCGTGTGGAGCATCCCTCCTTCCCCAACAGC
>CALGGQ010000402.1 GCA_937915775.1 uncultured Clostridia bacterium
AGTAAAAATTAATATTTTCCCAAGCAGCAACCGCATTTTTTCATTCGCGCGAAAAGCTTCCCGCCCACGTCTTAACATTTTATCATTGTTTTATAAAAAGTACATAGTTATGTAATAAAGAAGGCAAGGAATAACTATTTCCTTGCCATCCACCGAATGCTGCCAAAGGCTAAAGAAGCAATGATAATCGAGTTTTAAAAAGTACGATATACTTTCAGAAAAGATAAATTAAACACAATAGTTTCTATTCTACTATATGAGATTAATTTTTTCTATTGTCCGTCTGCTTTTCGATTCTGTTCCACTTGGGCTGCCTCACTCCCGTGTGACAGCCCATTATTCTTATTTTGTTTTAATAGTTTTGACCTTGGTGTATTCCGAAAACATCTTTGTTTTCTTTCCGTCTACAGTTACAATTTTGTAGGAGCGGATCTTGATATAATATTTCTTCTTTCTTTTAAGGCGTATCGTTTTTGTTTTACCAGAGGCGTTAACGCTATAGGTCTTTACATTTTTTGTAAACTTTTTGTTTTCTGAAACAATAACCTGACAGCGACTGACGGAACGATCTTTTTTGATGGCAATTTTGATTTTTCCTTTTCCTGCGGTTAACTTACTTACAGTCGGCGTTTTGGGCTTTATGAAAAAGTATAAATCCTTTTTTCCGCTGTAATGGTTTTTCAAAAGCACAGTCGCTTTATATTGACCTATCTTCGTTGGAGACGATATTTCTTTGCCGTTTGCACGTGAATATATCTTCAGATCGTATTCGCTTGAGGCTATTCTCTTGCTGTTACTGTCGTTAATAACGATAGTTAATCCGTTAATTTTCTTGCCGGAATAAATGAATGAGTTATTTTTTAGTTTTACTTGACCTATCTTATAAAGCGGCTTGCTTGATTGAACATAATTGCACTTTGAACAAACCATAGTTTCTTTGCCATTTTTAACGAAAGTTGCGGGGGTTATCTTAGCAGAATACGTGTGACCGAGCGGTTCGACGTGATCGGATGAATAAGTGTTTCCGCATACAGAACAGCCATATTCTGTGTAGCCTGATGTAGTGCAGGTCGGCTCAACCTTTTTGAGGACGGAGTAGTTATGTCCTCTCGAAGGAATTATTTCTTCTGTCGTCTTTTTGCAAAGAACACATTTGTATTTTTTATAACCGTTTTCGGTACAGGTGGGTTCGCTCTTTTCTGTGACTGTTAAACTGTGACCGAGTGGTTCCGTGTAGCCTGTTGAATAGCTATTCCCGCATGATATGCAGACATATTCTGTATATCCGGATGCAGTACAGGTCGGTTCAACCTTATGGATGATGGAATAGTTATGGCCGTTTGATGGAAGAATATCTTCTGTTGTCTTTTTACAAAGAACACATTGGTATTTTATATATCCGTTATCGGCACAGGTTGGTTCGCTTTTTTCGATGACCGTTAAACTATGACCGAGCGGTTCCGTGTAGCCTGTTGAATAGCTGTTCCCGCATGATATGCAGATATAATCTGTGTAACCGGAGGTAGTGCAGGTCGGCTCCACCTTATGGATAAGTGAATAGTTATGACCTCCTGACGGAAGAATTTCATCTGTTGTCTTTTTGCAAAGAACACATTTGTATTTGATGTAACCGTTTTCGGTACAGGTGGGTTCGTCTTTTTCTGCAACCGTGAAGCTGTGACCCGTCGGTTCGGTAAAATCAAGATGAGTAGTTAGTTCGCAACGGGAACATTTGTAAATGGTATAACCCTGCTCCTCACAGGTTGGTGCGATGATAGCATAAGGAAGAAAGTTGTGTCCTAAAGCGTCAGTGTATTGGTCGTTATACTCTATGCCGCAAACCGAGCAAGTGTAATGGGTGTAGCCTTGTTCCGTGCAGGTGGGTTCAGTGACAACGCCCTTATAATCATGTACGCCGGAATAAATATCATATTCCGTGTCGCTGGTGTGAAGAGCGGAGAAGGTGAGCGTAAGGTTGCTCAAAGTGTTGTTTTTAACGAAGGCTTCTGCTGTTGAGCCGTTAAAGCCGTAGATGGTTACGGTGTAATTTACCCAACCGCTGCCGAAATTAAAAGGAAAACTAAAATCGCATTCGGGGTTCAGTATGGTTATACTTGTAATTCCCGGTTGAAAAAAATTGGCTATCGTTTTGGCGCTTTTAACACTTTTCGGGAAAACAAGGCTTTTCATTGACAAGTCCTGACCGAAGGTTTGAGATTCTATCACCTCAACCTCATTAAAATCAATGTTTTTCAGTCGTGTGGAATTGAATGAATACGATGCAACCGTTTTAACGCCGTCGGGAATCCTGTAGGTAGTTTCTGCTCTTCCGGACGGGAAGCAATACAACTTGTCTTTTTCCTTGTTGAAAAGAACATTATTCTCAACGGTAAAGTATTCATTTTCAGGCGAGACGCTAATTTCTTGAAGATAGTAGCAATTAAATCCGGAAACATATTTTGTTCCCATATTTGCTCCGATATGGAGTTTTTTGTATTGGGTTGCACTGGCAAGGAAGTTCGTTCCGTCGTCAGTGAGGCTGTCAGGCAGAATGAATTCCTGAATATAACTTCCGTCAAAAGCGCCGCCCATGATTCTTTTAAGTCCTTCAGGGAATACAATGTGCTTTATCTTCGGCGCAGTATATATTTGTTTAGGATAATAAATCTGATGATACCTGAACGCGTTAATTCCGATTTCGACAACGTCATCTTTAACAACAAAGGTTTCCGTTTGATAGTTTTCAGGGCAAAAGCACAGTTTAGTTCCTGTTTTATCATAGATTACACCGTCGATGGAACGGTATACAGGATTGTTTTCATCCACATAGTAATTTTCACAGGCAATACACGCGTAAAAGGTTTCTGAATGAAGGGTTGTAAGCGATGCCGGAAAATGTATTTCTTTAATATATTGGTTCATATAAAAGCATTGATAACTTGTGCTTACAACCGGTTTGCCTTCGATTTCTGAGGGAACATATACGGCTTCCTCCTCACCTAAGTACCGGCTAATCGCGATACTGCTTTTGGTATTATCATAGTATTTATATTTGTATAGCCCGTCCTCGGTTGTATATTCATCGGCAGCAAAAGCTGTGGAATGATAAGGAATAAAGCATAACACTGCCAGCATAAACGACAGTAAAACGGATATCGTTTTTTTCATTATCAAAGAACCTCTTTTCACAATTATAGTGCTATTGCATTTGCTAATGCATAAAATCACCCATTAAATTATAATACATTCACGCGAAAATTTCCATAAGCCGAAAGCATAATTTTCTAATATTTGATTTAATATTTACAAAGCGCTTTTTTTCGTTTATAATTTAGACAAATGGTATTTATAGGTTGAGATATGAAGAATAAGTGTCCTAAATGCGGCTGTGAATTGCCTAAAGATGCAGCGTTTTGCTTGCATTGCTTTAGTAGTGTTAATGAAAAAAAGCAGTCTGTATCAACAAATGACAAAAGACGACGTAAAAGGGTAGTACCGCTTATCTTTGCGGTAACGGTTGTGATGTGCTGCCTTTTCTTGTTATACTTTCAAAAGCGTCCGACGAACGATAGTGAGGTAACTGCAAAGCTGCAAACTGCCGATATAACGGAGCAGGAACTTGCTCCAATTTCCGAAACGGTTAGCACAACTGAGGAAAATACGGAAAAGGAAACGATGCCCACTGCGTCTACAACTGCTGATTCCGTAACGTCTGAAACGCAAACCACCGTTCCGCAGACTACTGAACAGCAAACGGCTTCAACAACCATACCGACAACGGAACAGATAACAACCCAAAAGCCTCAAGTCGATGAGGCATCGGATCGGGATTCTGCTTCAACCTCCGAAGCGATAAGCACATCAGATGAAAGAACGGAAAGAACTACGACGACCACTGCACCGACAACTACTCAACCTGTTACTACTGAAAAGCAGACAACCGTTCATCAGAGTACCACTGAAAAGCAGACAACTTCGACAACGGCACGGACAACAACACAAAAACCTACGCAGCAGGAAAACGAAAACGTAGTCATTAAAAACGGCAAGTTGATTAGTTATCCAAAAAACAAGAAAGATGCGTCGTATACAATTCCTTATAGCGTTACAAGCATAAAAAATGACGCTTTTGGCGGAAACCAATACATAAAGAAACTAAAATTCAGTAAGAGAGAAAAGGTTTCCTGCGATTGGGAAAACTTGTTTTCAAGTCTGCCTAATCTTGAGACGATTTATATTTGTGCCGGTACATCAGCCGATATAGAGGGAATGCAGTATTTTGGAGGAGAAATAGTTTATTATGATTAAGAAAAAAATTACGGATGATCTGTTTGAAGAATTAAAAAAAGAAAATACGGACATCGAAAGCTATATGGATGAAAACGCAGATTCATTTATTGAAATGAATCTCAGCGAATTCTGGAGCGGCTTGCTTGAGAAATCCGGAAAGTCAAAAGCCGATATCGTTAATGCTTCCGATGTTTCCTATGTTTATTTTTATGAGATACTTCAAGGCAAAAAAATACCGTCAAAGGATAAAATCGTTCGATTAATTTTAGGTATGGAGCTTAGTTTAGACGATTGTCAAAAGGCTTTGAAATACTGTAATCAGTCACAATTATATCCGAGAATTAAGCGAGACAGTTATATCATATATGCCATCCATCATAAACTGTCTGTTTTCAAAACACAGGAATATCTTATTGAGGCGGGAGAGCCGGAGCTGAAATGAGTGAGATAAAAGATTATATTGACAGATCACTTCAATCAGAATATAAAGAGCTTAAAAATCTGAGCGAAACCTCCGTTACGAAGATTACCCTATATCAGCACAAGGAAAGCGGAAAAGAACTGCTTTTAATAAGGTCGGGCTATCGCAACGACGAGGTTTTCAGAAAACTGAAATCACTGAATACAAACGGTTATACGCCGTTAATCTATGAGGTGTGCAGCGAAGATGATTATTTGTATATTCTTGAAGAATACGTTGAAGGAAAAACGCTTGCAAGCTATCTTGAAAACGGCGAAGCGTTGAGCGAAAAGGATATTGTAAAATATGTCAAGGATTTGTGCTGTGCACTTGAGATATTGCATTCACTGGGAATCGTTCACAGAGACATTAAGCCTGAAAACGTTATGATAAGAAACGGAAAGGCGTGCCTTATTGATTTTTCAGTTGCAAAATTGATAAATTACACGCGTAAGGACACATTGAATCTCGGTACAGTAGGATATGCCGCGCCGGAACAATATGGCATAACCGAAAGTAATCCGGCAACAGATATTTATGCACTTGGTGTGCTCGCTAATATTCTGTTAACAGGCGAACACCCGACAACAAAGATTCCGGGTGGAAGGCTTGGAAGAATAATAAGAAAATGCACCGATATTCAGATATCAAAACGATATCAGTCGGCACGGGAATTAAAAAAACAAATAATGAAAGTATAAGTTTTTAGTATGAAGCAATCGTTATGCGATTGCTTTTTATTTATGCTCGCAGCATATATTAATTACAAATAAAATATGTTAATTTAATTGTGTATATACTTATAGGAGGGTAAAGATGAATGAAAAAAGCAACGTCACTTTTTTTATCTTTTGTGTTGGTAGTAAGCTCCGTGTTTTTTGTTGAACGCTCAATACAGTCAATAAGATATTTGGCAAGAAGC
>CALGGQ010000403.1 GCA_937915775.1 uncultured Clostridia bacterium
ATGGACCACGTTTTGGCATTATGCCAAAGAATAGATGACCTTAAAAAGTAACGGAGCAGAGTAACGGAGGAGCCAAGAAAAGTAACCAGGTTTCCAGCGATAGTGTTAGTGATAGTGTCAGAGAAAGTGTTAGAGAAAAGCGAAAACTATCAGGGAAAGAGAGTGATATCATCAACTATTGCACAGTTCCAAGGACAAGTCGTGAAATATTGAATCGATTAGGGGTGACATACCATACAAAGAACATCGCGAAATATATAACATCCCTCGTAGAAGAAGGTCTTTTAAAAAGGACTATTCCCGGCAATCCCAAGGACCGCAACCAGAAGTACGTGAAGGTATAGTCCTCTCCGAAACTTGCATAAACCAATTATTTTACAGAACTTTGTGTCGCTGCATGGACTTATGCCATGCAGCGATACATATTTTTAACCCTTTAATCTGGTCTTGTTATGAAGAGAGAGATTTGTGCGCCGGAAATGCCGGCAAGCCAGATGGTCCTTACCATCATCACCGATGAACAGCTGGAGGCGTTCGCCGATGCTGTCATCACCAAGTATCAACAAAACATTGCCCGCCGGAGGGCGGCAGAACCGTCGCCGGAAGAGTGGTTGACCCGGAAGGAGGTCATGACACTTTTGAGGCGTTGCGACTCCACTATGACTAAATGGGCCCGCAGGGGTTACCTTGTTCCATCAATGGTGGGCGGCAAGCATCTATACCGGAAGGCCGACGTGATGCGTATTCTTAACGGAGGGAGGAAATAACCATGGGACAGATTGACAGTTTCAAGAGGGTCCTTGGGCTGGACATTGAAGAGGTGGATCCGTACAGGAGAATCCTCGAAGAATCCAAGGCAATCGAGGCCGCAGAAGGAAACGGCGATGAGGAGGAAAAGAAGGCGTCATCTGCGCCAGCGTGTCCATATCATACCCCATCGCCCAGACAACGCGGCGAATCATGCCGAAGAAGAAGCCCTCCATATACTTGTCAAACGGCTCTCCCTTGGTATCTACGCCCGGTACGTCGGTAATCGTAACGGTTTCGACATCAATTTTCGCATGTTGCGGGTCAAAGGTGATATTGCGGTAATTCGGCGGGCAGCCAATCAACGCGCTGCACGCGATATCGTAAAAACGGTTGCCCTTTGCCGTGGTGATATAGCTGATATCGTGGACATGGGTGTGACCGGTGAGCATACAGTGCAGACCGGCGTCGGCAAAAATCTCTCGCGTGATTTCGTGATTTTTCTGCATATCGCCCTTGCCGATAATGGAATAAAACGGAGACGGCGAAATCATCGGGTGATGCGTCATCGCAATCACATACTGGTCGTTTTTCTTCGCGTCCTCGAGCTGCTCCATAATCCATGCCATACATTCGTCGGAATAGCCGGAGCCGCCGCCGTTTTCACCCTTGAGGTTATAGTCATCATTCAGCGCAAACAGACGGTAGCCGGGTGCGAGCTGCACCACATAGCACATGGATGGGCGGTGATACGCAATCGCCTCATTGGGACCGAAATCATAGTACATATCCCACAAATCGGCTCTGTCCTTGACGGCAGGCACCTTGACCACCTCATCGCCGTCAAAGCCGCGTCCGTAGCCCTCGCCGCGGTAATCGTGCGTGGCAGTGATAACGTAGACGCGCTTGCCGCGCTTCTGCAAATCATGCAGCAGCTCAATAATGCCCTCGTGGGAGGTGTATTCACCGTTTCGGGTGGTATCGCCAGCGAGCACCACGATATCCGTGGAGGTGTCCTCGCACAGCATATCAAAGCCCTTTTTGATGACTAAATCGCTGTCCTTAATCACCTGCTGGCTCTTGGATTCCTCCTTCTCGTAAGCGGGACCCTCGGTGCCGTTTTTACGGGAATAATAATGCACATCGGTGATAAACTGAATCTTTAACGGTGCGTTATCGGCGCCGATGATTCTGTCAGCCATGGTATCACTCCTTTTTCATACGCCGGCAGTTGCCTGCTCTTTATCAATCATATTATCCATTAAATCCGAGAATTTGTCAATATACATTCTGCAACAATCGTGCGGGAAAGGCTTGATTTTTACGCGATTTTATGTATAATTGGAGTGAGGAATAAAATCCGAATTTAATAGTAAAGGAGATTCTATTATGGCAACAAAATACTGTCCCGTTTGCGGATATGAAGGCGATGAGGATATCTGCCCTATCTGCGGCGTAGAAATGGTAGCAAAGGAGCAGGAAATTCCTGCCCCGACAGAGGAAGAAAAAGCGGCCGGCAAAATCTATTACTGCCCCGTATGCGGCTACGAAACCGCTGAGGAAATTGAAAACTGCCCCATCTGCGGCGCCAAGATGGCTGAAAGAGACGCAGCTGAGGAGCTGACCTGGGCTGCCGAGCACAAGGTAGGCATTATCGACGGCGTTGACGAGGAAATCGTGCAGGGTCTGCGCGACAACTTCAACGGCGAATGCAGCGAGGTCGGTATGTATCTTGCAATGTCCAGAGTGGCATACAGAGAGGGCTATCCGGAAATCGGTCTGTACTGGGAAAAGGCTGCTTACGAAGAGGCAGAGCACGCCGCCAAGTTTGCCGAGATGCTCGGCGAGGTGCTGACCGACAGCACCAAGAAGAATCTGGAAATGCGTGTTGCCGCTGAAAACGGCGCCACCCTCGGCAAGACCGAGCTTGCCAAGAAGGCAAAGGCTGCCGGCCTTGACGCCATCCACGACACCGTGCATGAAATGGCGAGAGATGAAGCAAGACACGGTAAGGCATTCAAGGGCTTACTTGAAAGATATTTCGGTTAAGAAACCAAAGACACTGCGTTTTTATCGACGCAGTGTCTTGCTATCTGTGCTCCGAATTTTTCGCCATCAGGCGAAAAAGCTCGGGAGAAACAGTCCAGTGGACTGTTTCGTCAGCACAGCGGTGTGCAACTGTGTGGCTGTTTGCAGTATCCTTTAAGAACCGCAGGGTATTCCCTATCCGTAGGATAACACGGTAAGGCTTTCAAGGGCTTACTCGAAAGATATTTCGGTTAAGGAATACTTAAAAGGCAACGACCGGTCGTTGCCTTTATACTTTGGTTATGGTATACTATACTCAGAAAAAGGAGGGATTGCCATGCAACTGTATATGAAGCAAAAGGTTTTTTCGTGGAAGGACCGATTCAGCATTCAGAATTCTTACGGCGAGGATAAATACTTTGTGGAGGGCAAACTGCTTTCCATCGGAAAAAAGCTATATATCTATGATACGGCGGGCCGCGAGGGGGCGTTTGTGAGGCAAAACGTCATTTCCCTTTTACCGAACTTTTCGGTAGAAATAGGCGGGCAGGAAGTGGCAGTCATCAGAAAGAAATTTACGTTGCTGAAGCCGAAATACTATATTGAGGGTCCCGGCTGGGAGGTGCAGGGCGATTTCTTTGCCCATGATTATACCATTACCGAAAACGGCAAAACGGTTGTCACCATCCATAAAGTATGGATGGCGTGGGGCGATACCTTTGAGCTGGACATCGCAGATGAAAGCCGCGAGGTGCTGGCGATGGCAGTCGTGCTTGCCATTGACGCTGTGATGGACGCCTCACAGAGCAGCAGTGCGATGATGATGAATAATTAAATTTGGTAAGCGTCAAAGCAAAATCATGTCCCGTCGGGAGAAACCCGACGGGACATGATTTTGCAATTTACATTTTCCTTTGACAGTGATATAATGAGGATGAGTAAAATTTTGTATGAAAGAGGGCTTATGTATGGCAAAGTTTGACAACAGCTGGTACAAGGAGCTGGTGGTATACCAGATCTGGCCGCGGTCGTTCTGCGACGGCAACGGCGACGGTATCGGCGATTTAGAGGGTGTGCTCTCCAAGCTGGATTACCTGCAGGATTTGGGCATTAACTGCATCTGGTTTTCGCCGCTGTATCCGTCGCCGAATGCGGATTTCGGCTACGATATTGCCGATTACCGCAATATTCACCCCGAATACGGCGATCTGGAGCTGTTCAAAAAGGTGCTGGACGGCGCGCACGCGCGCGGGATGAAGGTCATTATGGACTTAGTCGTCAACCACACCTCCGATGAGCACGAATGGTTTATTCAGTCGCATGACAAGAATTCGCCCTATCACGATTACTATTTCTGGCGCAAGGGTCACGGCAAGCTGCCGCCGAACAACTGGCTTTCCTGCTTCGAGGGCAAGGCATGGGAATACGACGAGGGACTGGACGAATGGTACCTGCACGTTTTCGCCAAGAAGCAGCCCGACCTCAATCACGACAACCCGAAGGTGCGCGAGGAGGTCAAGGAGATTATGCGCTTCTGGCTGGATATGGGCGTGGACGGCTTCCGCGAGGACGTGATCACCTTTATTTCCAAGCGCAAGGGGCTGCCGCCCGGACTGCCGCTGCCGACAGCTGCCGGCATTGAGCACTATATGGACGGACCGAACATTCATCAATACCTGCAGGAATACCGCGCCGTTACTGATGATTACGATTGCTTTACCGTCGGCGAGGCGCCGATGATGACGCCGGGCAAGGCGCTGAAATACATCGACGAAAACCACAAGGAGCTGGATTTGATGTTCCACTTCCAGCACATTGAGGCGGACGCCATTATGATTGACTTCCTACAGAAAAAATTTAACTTAAAGCAGATGAAAAAGGCGTTCTCCAGCTGGCAGTACAAAATGAACGGCAGAGCCTGGAACACGCTGTATATTGAAAACCACGACCACCCAAGAATTATCTCCCGTTACGGCAGCGAAAAGTACAGAACGGAATCGGGCAAGATGCTTGCCAATATGTACATGCTCCAGCAGGGCACGCCGTTCATCTATCAGGGGCAGGAAATCGGTATGCTCAACACGCGCCTTGACAGCATTGACGATTACGAGGACGTTTTCGTCAAGAACAATTACAAGGTAGCCGTGGAAAAAATCCATATGAACAAGGACAAGGCGTGGGAATTCGCCGTCAAATCTACGCGCGATAACTCGCGTACACCCGTGCAGTGGAACGGCAGCGCCAACGCCGGCTTTACGACAGGCACGCCGTGGTTCCCCGTCAATAAGAATTATCCCGAAATCAACGCCGAGAAGGAAGCGGCTGACCCGAATTCCATCTTAAATCACTACAAAGCGCTGATTAAGTTTAAAAAGGAAAATGAGGTTGCCAAGTGGGGCGATTACAAGGAGCACTATGCCGGCAGCGACAAGCTGTATGTTTACGAGCGTAACTACGAGGGCAAGCGCCTGCTGGTCATTAACTCCTTTACCGAGGAGAACGTTGCCTTTGAAGCGCCGAAGGGCTTTGACCTGAGCCGGGGTACGCCGCTGCTGTGCAATTACCCGAACCCGACGATACAGCAAAACGGCTTTAAGACCAGACCGTACGAAACGAGGGTGTATTACTTTGAATAAGCTCCCTGTTCAGCCGATCGGCGACGGCGTTTATCTGCTCAACGAATTTGACGGCACGAACTGCTATCTCGTCATCGGCAGCGAAAAAGCGCTGCTGATTGACTGCGGCACCGGCTTTTGCGATTTGCGCGGTGCGGCGGAGGCGCTGTGCAGCGTGCCGGTTATCTGCGCCGCAACGCACGGTCATGTGGACCATATCGGCGGCGCCGGTCAGTTTGAGGCAATTTACGTGCACGAGGACGACTGCCGCCTGCTCAACAAAATACAGATGTCAACGGCGGCGCGCAAGCTGTTTCTCGCCGGGAACGGCGCGGTGAAAGCGCACGGCTTCACCGTAAAAGATGTGAAGCGATATGCCCATAAGCCCACACTGCTGCCAATGAAGGACGGCGACACCTTTAATTTGGGCGACAGGGTGATAACAGTACGCCACACGCCCGGTCACACAAAGGGCAGCGTTGCCCTCATCGACGAGAAAGCGAAAATCATCTTCAGCGGCGACAACGTGTGTGATGCGCTGTGGATGCACCTGCCGGGCAGTACCAGTCTGGAGGAATGGCTGCCGTCGGCAGAGTGGCTGTACGAAAAAAGCAAGGAATACCGCATTTTCTGGGGACACCGCACGCCGCAGCTGACGACGGATTATATCGGTCAGGTCATTGACTGGGGCAAGGCAATCATCCGCGACAACCCGAAAAATTCCCTGCTGCCGCAAACAAAACAGTATCCGCCGCAGAGCGACGGAATTCTCTATAAAACCAACCATATTCATGCGAAAGGATGATACCCGTGAGTGACAACATCACTAATCCCGTTGAGGAAAAGGTCAAGCTCTCGAGCAAGCTCTGGCTCTGCTCGGCGGACTGCTTTTGCTCCGCTTTGAACGGTCTGCTGACCGGCGGCGGAATGACCTACTTTTTCACCAAGTTTTTAGGCTTATCCGAAGGGCGCGCCAGCACGGTCTGGATTATCTTTGCCATCTGGAACGCGCTCAACGACCCACTGTTCGGCTATATTTCCGACAGGACGAAATCGAAGCTCGGCAGGCGCATTCCGTACATCCGCTACGGCTCATTCTTCTACGCGCTGTTCTTCGTTCTCACATGGGTGAAGTGGCCGCTCGGCAATTCGCAGACGGCGCTGTTCATTCAGATGCTCGCCACGCTGTTCCTGTTTGACACGCTGTACACGGCGATTGCAACCTCGCTGTACGTGATGCCATATACGATGGCGGTATCCAACAAGGCGCGCGGCAACATCTTTATCCTGAAAATCTTCTTTTCCCTCGTGTCGCTCGGCGTGCCGCTTGTGCTTTTTCCGATTATTAAGCCCGAGGTCGGCGCCAACCCGAAGCCGTTCCAGCTCACGATGGCGGCAATCGGTCTGGCGGCGTTCCTGGTGATTTTCGTCTCCACCTTCTTCTATCAGGAAAAGGTGACCACCGACATTGACGAGAACACGGAAAACATTTTTAAATCCGTTATCACCTGCTTCAAAAACCGTTCGTTTATTGTATTTGAAATACTTTCATTCTCGGTTATCTTTATCCAGACGATATTGATGCAGGGCGTCATTTACTACTTCGATGAATTCAATCTGCCGATGTACTACGCCTACGGCGCGCTCGGGCTTGGCGCGGTAGTGGGCATCATCCTCTGGGCGACAAAGGTAAAGACCTGGGGCGTCAAAAAATGCGCGTTCATTATGTGCATGGTGTTTGCCATCGGCGCGACGGCGATGGCAATCTTCGGAAAGAATAACATCGTTGCCGTCATCGGCTTCTTTACGGCAGGCACATGCTTTGCCGGCGGTATGTACATCGTGCCGCTGATGAACGGCGATGTGATCGACTATGACGAGAGCGTGACCGGCTCACGCCGCGAGGGCATGTACGCCGGCGTGAACAGCCTGATTACCAAGCCCGCCATCAGCTTTGCAAACTCCGCGTTCATTATGATAGCAAGCGCCTTCGGTTACGATAACACGCTCACCAAGGGCATGCAGAGCGACCTTGCCAAGCAGGGCATCCTCGTCGCATGGATGGCCATTCCGGCGGCGCTGCTCATCATCTGCGCCATCAGCCTGAAATTCTATCCGCTTGCGGGCGAAAAATGGAATGAAACCAAAGACAAACTGATGGCATTGCATAGCAAGCAGGATTAAAAAACACAATAATAAATATCCACCCGCATAGCGGGTGGTATTTCATTTTCGGGCATAGCC
>CALGGQ010000404.1 GCA_937915775.1 uncultured Clostridia bacterium
CAAAAAAGCCCTCCGACCGTGTGCCGAAGGGCTTTTGCTTGCGGGTAAATGTCGCGCTCAGAAAGTTTGAGCGCGGGTGGAAATTTTGTCGCGGACGTAAGCAATAAAATCGTCAACGCTCATTTCCACACTGTCTTTTGAACCGTGCTTGCGGACTGCCAAAATTCCGCTCTCCATTTCCTTGTCACCAATCACAAGCATATATGGAATCTTTTTAACTTGATTGTCGCGAATCTTTTTACCTGTTTTTTCGCTTCTGTCATCCAGCTCGCAGCGGATGCCGGCAGCCTCCAGCTTTGCCATCATCTCTGCTGCATAATCCTGATGTCTGTCCGCAATCGGCAGGAACTTCACCTGAACGGGCGCCAGCCAGGTCGGGAACGCACCCATCGTCTCCTCAATCAGATACGCCATAAAGCGGTCAAGCGAGCCGAGAATCGCGCGGTGCAATACCACAGGCGTGTGCGCTGCATTGTCCTTATCAATGTAGGTCAGACCGAACTTTGCCGGCAGGCAGAAATCCAGCTGACAGGTGGAGAGCGTGTACTCGGCGCCGACAGCCGGCTTAACATTGACATCAAGCTTCGGTCCGTAGAAAGCAGCTTCGCCGATTTCCTCGGTATACTCCAGCCCTAAATCATTGAGCACATCGCGCAGCGCGTTTTCCGCGGTGTTCCACATCTCGTCGTCCTGGTGATACTTTTCCGTATCCTCGGGGTCACGCAGCGACAGCACACAGCGGTAATCCGTAATGCCGAAATCCTTGTAGGTATCAAAGATCAGATCAACAACCTTGGCGAACTCATCCTTAATCTGCTCCGGTGTAACAAACAGATGGGCGTCGTTCTGGCAGAAATGACGGCCTCTTTCAATGCCCTTGAGGGTTCCCGACGCTTCGAAGCGGAAATCGTGTGCAATTTCGCCGATACGCACCGGCAGATTACGGTAGGAATGACGGGTGTTGGCGTAAATCCGCATATGGTGCGGGCAGTTCATCGGGCGCAGAACATAGGTCTCGTCCTCCCCCTCCACCGCAGGGAACATATTGTTCTGATAGTGCTCCCAGTGGCCGGAGGTTTTATACAGGTCAACCGTACCGACACACGGCGTCAGCACATGCTGATAGCCGGATTTGATTTCCTTATCGCGGATATAGTCCTCCAAAATACGCCAGAGCGTATAGCCCTTGGGCAGGAACATCGGCATACCCTTGCCAACCAGCTCATCGGTCATAAAGAGCTGCAGATCGTGGCCGAGCTTTCTGTGGTCGCGCATTTTGGCTTCCTCAAGCTTTTGCAGGTATTCGTCAAGCTCCTCTTTTTTCGGAAACGCAATGCCGTAAATACGCTGCAGCGCCTTGCCCTTGGAATCGCCTCTCCAGTAAGCAGCGTTATTGCTGATGAGCTTGAACGCATTATGCTTAATCTGACCGGTTTTCGCTACATGAGGACCGGCGCAAAGCTCGATGAACTCGCCCTGCTTGTAAAAGCTGATTGCCTCGCCCTTGCCGGCGTGCTCCTGAATCAGTTCTACCTTATACGGCTCGTTCTTGCTTTCCATCAGCGCAATCGCCTCGTCAACCGGCAGCTCAAAGCGCTCCAGCGCCAAATCCTCTTTGATAATTTTCTTCATTTCCGCTTCGATTTTATCCAAATCCTCGGGAGAGAAGGTGTTTTCCACATCAAAGTCATAGTAGAAGCCGTTGTCAATCGCCGGACCGATGGTCAGCTTTGCATCGGGATACAGGCGCTTGACCGCCTGCGCCATAATGTGAGAGGCGGTATGGTTATACGCCTTTTTGCCGTCCTCATCCTCGAAGGTAAACACCTCCAGCGTGCAGTCGCCGTCAATCACGGTGCGCAAATCGGCTACGGCTCCGTCAATCTTGCAGGCGGTGGCGTTGCGGTACAGCCCCATGGAGATGTCCTTGGTGATGTCGGCAGCCGTCATCGCGGCGTCGTATTCACGAACGCTGCCGTCCTTTAATGTAATCTTCATCGTTATTCCTCCTAATAATATAGGTTTTTTAAAAAATAAAGCACCCTGAATTTCAGGGTGCAGATACACGGTTCCACCTGAATTACGCCAAAGGGCGTCACTCATAGCCTTTAACGCAGGCATACGGCAGGGCATTTCCTCCCTGCGCTTCGGGGTGGTAACTGCTATCGCTCGTGCACGCCCTTTCACCGACCGGACGCTCTCTGCAGCACGGACCATACCGTCGTGTCCCCTTCATCGCTTTCACAGATGAAACTATCATAACACTATCTGTGCGGTTTGTCAAGATTTCCGTTGCCGGCAGTATTGACAAATATTGCCGCAAGGTGTAAGATAGAAGCACTAAATAAGTCAGGGGTGCCGCAAGGCTGAGATGATACCCTTCTAACCTGCCCGGTAATGCGGGCGTGGGAGACGAGTTATACCATCATTGATACCCTGTACTGCCATAGTACAGGGTTTTCTTGACTTAAATATGATTTAAGGAGAAAAGAAATGAACGCAAAAACAAAAAGACTGACTACCACCGGCGTGCTGATTGCGATGAGCGCTATCCTTGCCATGATTAAAATCTTCGATTTGCCGTACGGCGGCTCCATTACGCTTGCCGGTATGGTGCCGATTATCGTACTCGGCTACAAATACGGTATAAAATGGGGCTTGTTCTCGGGCTTTGTTTACAGCATCATCGAAGCAATCCTCGGCGCCACCACCTCGCAGGCATTTGCCGGTATGTATGACCCCGACAATGCGGCAAAATCCGTTATCAATATCGTGCTGATGGCGTTTCTGGATTACATCGTCGCCTTCACCGTGCTCGGTCTGTCCGGCATGTTCAAGGGAAAAATCAAGAGCCATACGGCTGCCATTACACTCGGCGGCGCCGTTGCCGTACTGCTGCGGCTGCTGGCTCACTTCCTTTCCGGCTACATTCTCTGGGGCAGCTATGCGGAGTGGTTCTTCACCGATGTGATGAATAACAGCTTCGGTCAGAGCGTGCTGAACAATTTCAGCGGCAGCGGACTGGCAGCCATCTATTCCCTTGTATATAACGCCTCCTATATGCTGCCGAATCTGGCAGTCACCGTCGTGGCACTGCTTGCCCTGATGGCTGTGAAACCGCTGCGTAAGTACATAACGGAAGAAAACGCTTAATTTATCTTTTGTACATTTCCATAAAGAAACGGACAGTTACCCGAGGGTGCTGTCCGTTTCGATTTATAAGGAGTTGTCATAGGTTATGCGAGTTGCTCCACCGCGTCAAACGCCTGGCTGAGATCGGCAAGAATGTCGTCAATGTGCTCCGTACCGATAGAAAGACGGATGGTGCCGGGATGGATATTCTGTTCCTCCAGCTCCTCAGCGCTCAGCTGGCTGTGCGTCGTGGTAGCAGGGTGAATGACGAGCGACTTCACATCGGCAACGTTCGCGAGAATGGAGAAGATCTGCAGGCTGTCGATAAAGGTCTTTGCCGCCTTTTCACCGCCCTTGATATCAAAGGTGAAAATCGAGCCTGCGCCGTTCGGGAAGTACTTGTGATAGAGGTCAATATATCTGTCATCAAGCGACGGATGGTTGATGCTTTCCACCAGCGGATGCGCTTTCAGGAAATCCAGCACCTTGAGCGTATTCTCCACATGACGCTCAACGCGCAGGGAGAGCGTTTCCGTTCCCTGCAGCAGCAGGAACGCATTGAACGGGGAAATAGCAGCGCCCGTATCACGCAGCAAAATGGCGCGGATATAGGTGACAAAAGCAGCGGGACCGACTGCGTCCGCAAAGGAAATACCGTGGTAGCTCGGGTTTGCATCCGCAATCTGCGGGTATTTGCCCGATGCCTTCCAGTCGAATTTACCGCTGTCTACAATAATACCGCCGAGGGTGGTACCGTGACCGCCGATGAATTTCGTCGCCGAATGCACAACGATATCGGCACCGTATTCAATCGGTCTGAGCAGGAACGGCGTGGTAAAGGTGGAATCCACCACAAGCGGAATGCCGTGTGCGTGCGCAATCGCGGCAACGGCTTCAATATCAATAATGTTGGAATTCGGGTTGCCGAGCGTTTCAATAAACAGCGCCTTGGTGTTTTCCTGAATCGCCGCTTCAAAATTGCTCACATCATCGGGGTCAACAAAGGTGGTTTCCACGCCGAACAGCGGGAAGGTATGCGCTAAGTAGTTGTAGGTACCGCCGTAAATCGTCTTGGCGGCAACAATATGGTCGCCTGTTTTGGCAAGCGCCTGCAGCGTGTAAGATATCGCTGCGGCGCCGCTTGCTGTGGCGAGCGCCGCAACACCGCCTTCAAGAGCCGCAATTCTTTTCTCAAAGACGTCTTGAGTTGAGTTGGTAAGTCTGCCGTAAATATTGCCGGCGTCGGCTAAACCGAAGCGCGCCTGCGCATGGTCGCTGTTATGAAAAACATAGGAAGTGGTCTGATAAATCGGAACGGCTCTTGCATCGCTCGCCGGATCCGGCTGCTCCTGGCCTACATGGAGCTGTAAGGTTTCAAATTTGTATGACATAGTGGTAATCCTTTCGTCTTAATATAATGATTATGCGTGATCGTTTTTCAGATGCTCGGACGCCACATTCGCCCAAAACGAAAATTCTGCCTCAAGAGTGTTTCAAAATGTAGTTTCATTGTTCTTTCTCCTACCGTTTTTATAGGTGTTGAAAGCATTATAACCTACAATTCCTATAATGTCAATAGGTTTTATGTGAATTTATGCAAAAAGTTTTATCAGAACATCCCCTGCTGTATGTTTCAGGCTTCTAAGCGACAAAAAAAGAACCGCCTGAAAGCAGTTCCTTTTCTGTTGCAATTACTGTTCCACAGCGTAGACGCTGACTTTTTTGCGGTCCTTGCCGAAACGCTCGAACTTGACTTTGCCGTCGATCAGCGCGAACAGTGTGTCGTCGGAACCCTTGCCGACGTTGTTGCCCGGATGGATGTGGGTACCGCGCTGCTTGACAAGGATGTTGCCGGCAAGCACGAACTGACCGTCCGCACGCTTCACGCCGAGGCGCTTGGATTCGGAATCACGGCCGTTACGGGTGGAACCCATACCTTTTTTATGAGCAAGTAACTGGATGTTAATTTTCAGCATTGTTGTTGCACCTCCGAAATGTTATGGTAGATTTTTGAATCTGGCAGTTGATATTTTGCGGATAT
>CALGGQ010000405.1 GCA_937915775.1 uncultured Clostridia bacterium
CTTTGCCCGCGCGATGCAGGATGAAAACGGCAACTATCTGACCGCGAACGGCTGGAACCGCGGCAAGGGCATTTACAAGGTTTCAGATGACGGTGTGCTGAGCGCCGAGGTTGAAATCATTGTGGGCTACAAGGAATCGACAACGAAGCAGAAAATCGGCACCATACAGTTCGATTTTTATCTGACGGAGGAAAACCGTCTGGCAGTCACGCCGAAATCGCTCGTGTTCCGCGCCGACAGCGCGTACCGCGTGGCAAACCCGCGTAACACGGCTACGGGCAGCTGGCGGTACACCGTCAACAATTCCTCCCCGTCGCAAACGGGAACGGTTCATCTGCTGCAATGCCACGCGGCGCTTGACAGCAGCACCCTTACGCAGACGGTGGATTTAAGCAGCGAGAGTGCCGAGATGAACAAGGTGGCGAACGTCATTCTTACCGAGAACAGCGTGCAGCTGACCGCAAGAAGCGGCTGCACCTTTGACGCGGAGCCGGCGCAGAAAGGACTGTTTTCCGTCATCATTAACAAGGGTACGGAGGAGGAATACGAAATCGCCTACACCGCAGTGCTGAACGAGGCGGGCAATGTGCTGAAAATCAACCTGGATAAGCGCTATCCCGAGGAGGATATCCGCACGGTAGACATCACCTACGGAGCGAAATGATGCAGCAGGAGAGAGGAACATTAACCGCCGAAGCGGTCAGCGCGCTGCTGCGCGAGAAGCCCGAGGTGCTCTGCTATCCGACGATTGACTCCACCAACAACGAAGCCAAACGGCTGCTGCCGTTATCAGCGGGCGACCTGCTGCTCATTGCAGAGGAACAGACCGCCGGCAGAGGCAGACAGGGCAAAACCTTTTATTCCCCGGCAGGCACAGGCATCTATTTTTCACTGGTGCTGCGCTCCGGAAAGGCGCTGACGGATACCGTCGGTATCACCTCGGCAGCTGCCGTCGCCGTTTGCCGCGCCATTGAAGCATTAACCGATAAACACCCGCAGATAAAGTGGGTCAACGATATTTACCTTGACGGCAAAAAAATCGCCGGCATTCTGTGCGAGGCGGTAACGGACGGCACGCAAAGCGCTACCGCCGTCATCATCGGCATCGGCATCAACCTGACGACGCAGGAATTTCCTGCCGATGTGCCGAACGCCGCCGCCCTGAACGCGAACCTTGACCGCGCCGCACTCGTTGCCGGAACGGTCAACGAGCTGTATGCACTCGCGGCACAGGGCTACGACGGTTTTCTTGACGCATACCGCCGCCGTTTTCTGCTGACAGGCAGGCGGATTACCTTTGTGCAAAACGGCGTTGCCACGGCGGCAACCGTCCTTGGCATTGATGAGCGCTGCGGGCTGCGCGTGCGGCTTGACAGCGGTGAAGCCATCACCCTGCGCAGCGGTGAAATCAGTATCAGAAAGGAGTAACGCATGGCTTTATCCCCTTTGTTTATTCTTTATGTTGTGATTGTGTTTTCGTTTCTCGTCACCTCGGTATTTATGTTCCGACCGAAGGGAAACGAAACGGTACATATCATTTTCTTCTGGCTCGGCGCGGCGCTGTCGCTGCTGGTGACGTTCATTAACGCCACCGCTCTGCCGAGCACGATGACCGACCATATTATTGCCGCTTGGTGCGGGCTGCTGTTCACGGCAGTCGGCATTATCGTGCGCATGGCAAAAGGAAAAACCAGCTCCGTTGCGAACGTGCTGGTGATGCTCTCTACCGTCTACGGTGCGGCAGGCTATTTTCTATTAAGCTAAAA
>CALGGQ010000406.1 GCA_937915775.1 uncultured Clostridia bacterium
TACATTGTTAGAGCTGCCCGAGGACGAACCTGGTGAAGTCTGCCGCCGTGTCGCCGCTGCCATCGCGAATGATGTGAACATTCTCTGCTACTGCGTCCAGGGCTTTTTCCAGAACATCTGCCTTCTCAAAGGCTCCCATGTGACGCAGCATCATGACCGCTGCTCTGCAGATGCTGGCAGGGTTAGCGAACTGGCCGCGGCCTTCCTTGATCATTCTCTCCGCGGATCCGTGGATGGCTTCAAACATCGCATATTTTTTACCGATGTTGGCGCTGCCTGCCGTGCCGACGCCGCCCTGGAATTCCGCCGCTTCATCGGTGATAATGTCGCCGTAAAGATTCGGCAGCACGAAAACCTTAAAAGCAGTTCTTCTGTCCGGGTCAATCAACTTGGCAGTGGTGATGTCGATATACCAGTCGTCTGTTTCAATTTCGGGATATTCGGCGCCGATGGCTTTGGCGGTGTTCAGGAATTTGCCGTCGGTCGTCTTGATGATGTTCGCCTTGGTGATGATGGAAACCCTGCCCTTATTGTTCTTTCTTGCGTATTCATAGGCAAGGCGGGCAATTCTGTCGCAGCCCTCCTGCGTGGCAACGGTGAAGTCAACGGCAAGGTCGTCCGTGATGTTCACACCGTTCGAGCCGACGGCATAGCCGCCCTCCGTGTTCTCACGGAAGAAGGTCCAGTCGATGCCCTGCTCGGGCACCTTCACCGGTCTGACGTTGGCAAAGAGATCCAGCGCTTTACGCATGGCCACATTCGCGCTCTCAACGTTCGGCCAGCCGTCGCCCTGACGCGGTGTCGTCGTTGGGCCTTTTAAGATAACGTGGCACTGCTTGAGTTCTTCCAGCACATCGTCCGGGATTGCCTGCAGATGAGCGGCACGGTTTTCAATCGTCAGTCCGTCAATGACCTTGAATTCCACCTTGCCTTTGGCAACTTCCTCTTTGAGCAGGAAGTCCATCACGCGCTGGCTCTCGCGCGTGATTTTCGGACCGATGCCGTCGCCGCCGCAGATGCCGATGACGATTTTATCCAGCGACTGATAGTCAATAAAATCCTTGTCCTCTTTAATTCTTTTGGCTCTTTCGAGCTGCGTTTCCATCAGAGCGCGAAATTTTTCTACCGCCTCGTCAATGGCGCGTTTTTCGATATCATTCATTATTGGTTTCTCCTTATTGATTCATTTCTCTCGTGTAATCCAGCAGACCGCCGCACAGCAGCATTGTGCGCTGCCTGTCTGACAGGTGAGAGGAATTAAGCGCATAGCTTTCGTTCTTTGTAATGTTCTTTAAGATAACGGGTTTCTTATTATCAATGCAGTCGCGGATACTCTCCAGCGCCAGCTCATCCATCTGGTCAATGCGGTCGTAATCCGCTTCGTTTTCAAATGTGAAGGGAAGAATACCGGCGTTGACAAGGTTGGCAATGTGAATACGCGCAAAGCTCTTGGCAATGACAGCTTTCACGCCGAGATACAGCGGAACAAGCGCTGCGTGCTCACGGGACGAGCCCTGACCGTAGTTCGCGCCGCCGATGATAAAGCCCTTGCCCTCTGCCTTAATGCGCTCCGGGAAGCTCTCATCACACACCGCAAAGCAGTACTGCGAAAGGTGCGGAATGTTGGAACGGTAGGGAAGTATCTTAGCGCCTGCCGGCATAATGTGGTCTGTCGTGATATTGTCGCCTACCTTCAGCACTGCCTTGGCTTCAATATCCGCCGGCAGCGGCTGTGTTTTCGGGAACGGCTTAATGTTCGGCCCTCTCAGCACCTCAATATCCTTTGCTTCCTCAGGAGAAGCAGGCGGCTCAATCATATTGTCGTTCACGATGAAGTGCTCCGGCATTGCAACCGTCGGCGCCTCGCCGAGTTCTCTCGGGTCGGTGAGATAGCCTGTTAATGCTGAGGCTGCCGCCACCTCGGGGGAGACGAGATAAATCTGCCCGTCCTTGGTGCCGCTTCTGCCCTCAAAGTTGCGGTTGAAGGTCCTCAGGGACACGCCCTTGCTGTTCGGGGACTGTCCCATGCCGATGCAGGGAC
>CALGGQ010000407.1 GCA_937915775.1 uncultured Clostridia bacterium
ATAATAGCAGATGCTTCCGATCTGAAGCGGCTTGCCGACCGCAAGATACAGACCGTTATCCAGTCCCTCAAAGACCAGCTCACCGTTGGAATCCGTGCTGCCTGCTGCAATCGGGGCAAGTCCGGCTGCCGTTACATAGCTTTCCAGTGTCTTCGCGGCGGTATCCACAGCCTCAGTGGAGAGGTCGCCGTCAGACTGAAAGGTCACGGTATAATCCTTACCGTTCAATTCCGTCAGATAACGCTGCGGAGAATTGGAGGTGTTGAGATAACAGCAGTCCACTCTTCTCTCATAGGAAGCGATAAATTCCTCATCCAGAATGCCGCTGTCCCTGTAATCCGTAAAATCAACACGTTCTTTGAAATAATCGGCGATGTAATCCGTCAGTTTTATCGCGCCGCGGGTATTCAGATGGTCCTCATCACGCATATCCTGCAGATATTCATAACCGATCGCTTTCAAGTTTTCATCGGTATTAAAATCAATGAAATTAACACCTTTTTCATCCGCTAATGCCTGCACATAGTCATGCCCGGGCTGTATCCATGATTTCTTCGGCGTTTTAATCAACAGCAGCTCGATATTGTTTTGCCGGCAGGTTTCAATGATTTTATTAAGATACATCACCTGTTCTTCACGCAGCCAGCCATCTCGCTCCTGCTGGTTCTCATTGATAAGGAACTTGCTGTAATCTACATCCGGCTCCCAATACGTCTCCGTAGCAAAGAAGCCGTTGAAGTGAATACCGTCCTCCCTGTTCAGGTCAAAATCGCCTTCCACAAGCTCATCCCAGCGGGAATGGTATTTCATCAAGTTAAACAAATAGGAAAAATAAAGCTGATACGGCTCGTACTTCTTGGTTTCCGACGTTTTGATATATTTTATATAGTCCCTGATAGCCGCCAGCTTATATTTCGACAGGTGCATCCCGTCCGTGTTTTTACGGTATGCTGCATCAAACGGATCGTCCTTGTTATAGATATAACTGACGTCTACAACAACCGCCTTAATATTGTCACGTTGAATCGCCTGCTCCAGAAAATAATAATTGATTAAAAGCGGATTACCGCCTCCGCCGAAGGAATACGACAATATGCCGTTTTTGTTATACATCCGCATCGAATCCGCCCCGCAGGAAATCTGGCTGTTGCCGAGGAACAGGAATTCGATTTTGTTTTTCGGCAGTGCATAATACTGCTGCATACACTTGATTTCGGCATTTTGTTCTTTCACCTTGGACTGAAAAACAAAGCTGACATAAGAAAAAACGACAGAAAACGCCGCTATAAAAGCAACGATTTTAACTGCCGTTTTTACACTTCTTTTTTTCATCAGCCGTTCCTCATCCATTGTGCTTTGCCGCTGCTGTACATCACCGTACAAACCTTCCAACTACCAAATAAGAATAGCATAAATAAGAATATATGTCAAGACAGAGGCGCAAAGTGCTTTATTTAAAATATATTATTTTAGAGCTTGTTCATCTTACTACTATTATCGTCCGAAACAGCCGCTCTTACTCAGAGAAAATCACAGCAAAGCTGCTTACACCTCACCGATTTCATAAATCTTTTTTTGTTTGAGAAGCAGCTTTCCGTTTTCCTCGTAAATGGAAACGCGGGAAATGAATTCGCCGGTTGCATTCTCGAAAACGCAGATACGCAGACCGCCCTGCGCAAAGTTATACTTCGTGTCAAATACCCAAGTCGTATTCCCGTCCTGTGTGCATTTGAGCGACACGTCATTTTTACTCAGAATACTCAGTTTATATTTGAGGTCGTCGGAGGACGCTTCCTCATACTCCGGCTTGCCGTTATTCAGCACCGCGATGTAATTTCTGTTCTTTAAATCAGACAGCTTCACCGTCAGTCCGAGTTCGGTTAGTTCATCCTGAACAGCACTGAACGCTTCAGCAGAAAGGTCGCCGTCAGACTGGAAGGTAATCGTGTAATCCTTCCCTTTTAGCTCCGTCAGATAACGCTCGGGCGAATGGGAGGAATTGAGATAGCAACGCTTTATGGCCCTTTCATACGAAGCAAGAAATTCCGCATCAAGAACGCCGCTGTCTCTGTAATCCGTAAATTCTACCCGCTGGGCAAAATAATCGGCTATGTAATCTGTCAGCTTAATGGCGCCGCGGGCGTTCAGATGGTCCTTATCGCGCATATCCTGCTTGTAAACATAACCGATGGCTTTCAGATTCTCATAGGTGTTGAAATCCATGAACGGAACGCCTTGTTCATCCGCAAGCTGCTGCACATAATCGTGACCGGGCTGCTCCCAGGATTTCTTCGGGGTTTTAATCAGCAGCACTTCTATATGATTTGCTTTGCAGGTATCCAAAATTTTGATAAGGTAATCCGCCTGCTCCTCACGGATATATTTTTTGTGCAGCTTTTGCTTGGTGTTAATCAGAAACTTTTTGTAGGAGACGTCCGGCTCCCAGCATTTTTCCGTCGCATAATAACCATTAAAATGCTCGCCGTCAAGCATTTCTCGGTCAAAGTCCACCTCGTCAAGCTCATTCCAGCGCGGGTGATAATTCAGCAGGTTAAAGAGATAGGAGAGATAAATCTGATAAGGCTTATACTCCTCCGTCTCCGGCGTTTTGATGAAGTTAATATAATCTCTGACGGCGGCAAGCTTATACTTTGAAAGCCGCATACCGTCAAGGTTTTTGCGGTACGCCGCGTCAAACGGGTCATCCTCGTTATAGACAGCACTGACGTCAATCGTTACCGCTTTGATATTATGGCGCTCAATCGCTTCCAGCAGGAAATAATAATTCACCAGCAGCGGATTGCTGCCTCCGCCGAAGGTATAAGCAAAAATACCGTTTCTGTTATACATCCTCACTGCGTCTGCGCCGCAGGAAATCTGGCTGTTGCCGAGGAAAAGAAACTCAATCTTGTTTTTCGGCAGCGCATAATACTGCTGCATCGCCTTAATCTCCGCCGTAGGGTCCTGTGCCTTCGGCTGAAATACAAAGCTGACATAAGAAAAAACGACAGAAAACGCCGCTATAAAAGCAACGATTTTAACTGCCGTTTTCATGCTCCTCTTCTTCATCCGACGCACCTCAGTGAATCGCCTGCATTGCGATAATCCTTGACCAAACGAATGCCAAATATTTATTTAATAATATCATAAATAAATAACCAGGTCAAGCCGGACACCAAAGAAGATGATATTGACAAACGGCGTCATCAAGTGTAAAATATCCCTGTTATAAAAAACGCACCTGTGGCGGAATGGCAGACGCGTTAGATTTAGGATCTAATATCGAAAGGTGTGCAGGTTCAAGTCCTGTCAGGTGCACCAATAAAGCAAGTCGAAAGGCTTGCTTTTATTGTTATTGAAATATCAGAGAATAAATGGTAAAATGTTAACCAAATGATAGGAGTTGTGAAAATGACAAAGATAATTCACGAACGGCTGTTTTGCTTACAGGACACGGCATACGCTGAATTTCAGAAAAAGCTGATACCGACGGTTGACGGCGACACCGTTATCGGTGTGCGCACGCCGGAGCTGCGTAAGCTCGCCAAAGAGCTTATCAAGGATGAACACATCGATGAATTCTTAAACGAACTGCCGCACGCATATTTCGATGAGAACCAGCTGCACGCCTTTTTAATTTCAGAAATCAAAGATTTTAACAGATGTATAGAAGCAGTAAGCCGCTTTCTGCCTTATGTGGACAACTGGGCGACATGTGACCAGCTTTCACCGAAGGTATTCAAAAAGCATAAAGCCGCGCTGCTGCCGTATATTAAAGAATGGATACAGTCTGACAAGGTTTACACCGTCCGCTTTGCCATCGGTATACTGATGCAACACTTCTTGGATGACAATTTCGAGACGGCATATGTCGAGGCGGTTGCAGAAGTTCCGACAGCGGAATACTATGTGCATATGATGGTGGCGTGGTATTTTGCCACTGGACTTGCGAAGCAGTATGACGCGGTGCTCCCCTACCTCACCGCGCGCCGATTAGACAGAAAAACGCACAACAAAGCGATTCAGAAGGCTTGCGAAAGCTATCGGATTACGCCCGAGCAAAAAGCCTATCTGAAAACGCTGAAATATTAGGAGGACATCATATGAAAACAGCGATTGTTTATTATTCTATGTCAGGCAACGTGGAACAAACGGTGGGCAAAATTGCCGAGCGGCTGGAAGCAGACGTCATTCGTCTGGAGCCTGAAACCGCCTATCATGACAAGGGCTTTAAAAAATTCCTGTGGGGCGGCAAAAGCGCTTTGATGGGTGAAACGCCGGCGCTGAAACCGTATACCTTTAATGCGGAGGAATACGAGCGCATCATTCTCGGCACACCCGTCTGGGCAGGCACGTTCACACCGCCTGTCAGAACGTTCATTGACACGCACAAAGCAGCGCTCAGCAGCAAGAAGCTCTCAGCTGTCGTATGCCTGAGCGGCGCCGGCGCACAGAAAGCAATTGATAAAATGAAGGCATACCTCGGCATCAATGCGTTTGAGGCTGAGCTCGTGCTGACTGACCCGAAGGATAAGGTCAGCGAGGAAAACGAGAAAAAGATTGACGATTTTTGCAATCAGTTACGGTAAACCAAAGCATTTCGGAAAAGAGGTGAAAGGATGAAAAGGATAACCGTCGGCATTCTGGCGCACGTTGACTCGGGCAAGACTACCCTGTCCGAGGCGTTACTGTACACCTCGGGCAATATCAGCAAGCTCGGCAGAGTGGACCATCGGGATTCTTTTCTTGACACCAACACGCTGGAGCGTGACAGAGGCATCACCATCTTTTCCAAACAGGCAATTCTGAATTATCAGGACACGC
>CALGGQ010000408.1 GCA_937915775.1 uncultured Clostridia bacterium
GCTGTGGCAGAGAAGGCTGATTTCCTCCTCAACGGCTTCCATTGTATACTCTTTCCAATTATCCGTATCGTGTGGATAAAGATAAGAGCGCAAGAACTCCTGCCCGTCTCGCATATACGGCATTTCATTAATGATTTTTTCGCAATCTTCGAACGTAATGCCGCTGTTTTCATATTCGGAAAGTGTGCTGTAATAAGCGGCTAAATAACGCTTGGCGCATATACGAATCGTGTCAATTCTGCAATGATTCTGGATATTGGCATAAATCGCTTTGATTTTCGGTAAATACTCTTTATAGTCTGCGCCGTTATTCCTGAACGCTAAATCGCCCATATACCGAAGCTGGATTCTGAAATCACTGGGAAATTTTTCTATCGCCTTAACGATGATTTCGTGCTTTGCTTCCGAATCTGTAAGATTGTCATATTCCTCAATAATGCTTAGTATTTCTTTTTCGTTTTGAGCACGGTTCACACCGAGCAATTCATCAACGGACAGCTCAAAAAAGCCTGCGATTTCCGGCAATATTTCAATATCGGGATAGCTTTCGCCGCGCTCCCACTTGCTGACTGCCTGAAAGGAAACGCCGAGGAAATCCGCGAGCGCCTCCTGCGTTAAATCGCGCTCCTTGCGCAGCCGTCTGATGTTTTCGCTGAAATAAATGTTCATTTTATCACCTCAAATATTATTGGCGGTACCGTCTGCTTTCATCATATCGCAAGCGCCGTGATAACGCAATAACCCGATTCTTGAAAAAGTTTCAACCGTTGGTTGAGAACGCAGCAAAGCCCCGCAGCACAGGCGCTGCGGGGTTGTTGCTATCGTTTTACCGGTTGCACTTCACATCGAAGGACGGGTTGAAGGCGTAAAAGTTTTTGCTGTCAAGGCGGTCGGTGGCAAGGCGCAGTCCTTCACCGAAGCGCTGATAATGCACGACCTCGCGCTGGCGCAGGAATTTGATAGGCTCGCGGACGTCGGGGTCATCCACCAGGCGCAGAATGTTGTCATAGGTGGTGCGCGCCTTCTGCTCGGCGGCCAGATCCTCTGTCAGATCGGCGATGACGTCGCCGGTGGACTGAATGCCGGCGGCGGTCCAGGGGAAGCCGCTGGCGGCGGTGGGGTAGAC
>CALGGQ010000409.1 GCA_937915775.1 uncultured Clostridia bacterium
TTCCGATCTGTCCTATCCTCCCTCATAATCATGCTGTTAACGCGCTTCGGAGAAAAGCGCGCTCCCCTATCCTCCGATACGGAAGCGTTGCGGCTGAGCGTAGCGGACGCGCTGCCGCTTGCCGTGGAAAAGACAGTCAAATCGCTCGCTGTGATGAGCGCCTACATTGTGTTGTTTTCCTCGCTGAACGAGCTGCTGCACCCGCCGCAGGCGCTGGTACCGATACTGGAAATCACGAGCGGCGTCTGCATGGCAGAACAGCCGCTGCCGCTGCCTTATGCCGCCTTCTTTCTCTCGTTCGGAGGACTCTGCATTCATCTGCAATTATGCGGCATTCTGCGCAAGGTCAGAATGAAGTATCTTGATTTTTGCTCCTTCCGGATGCTGTCGGCGCTGCTGTCCTTCGTGCTGACAAAGGGCATACTGTACCTGCTGCCGGACAGTGCAGCGGTATTCAGCAATCTCTCCGCACCGCGCCACACGTTCAGCATCGGCAGCTTTTCCCTCAGCATGATTATGATTATCGGCTGTGCCGCCCTGATTTTCGATATAGAAAATCGAAAGTTAAAATTGATATAAGGTATATTTTGTGCTATAATGTACTCATCACATACAATATAGGGGTACATTATGAAAAAGAAACGATCTGTTGTTTTAGCTTTTCTGCTGGGAATTCTTCTGATATTTTCGGGATGTAAGCATATCGCTACCATACAGAATTCCATCCAGTCTGTCCTGTTTCCCACGGAAACAACCGTCGCCGTAACGGAAACCGACAGCACCACAACCGGTGAAAGCACCGAAACGACACTGGGCGTCACCGTGCAGAGCGGCAGCCTGCTGAGCCTTGACGACATTCCGGCATACAGCGGCAGCCCATACATAGAGATTAACGGCAATCAGCCGGATTTTACCAAGTCCGATTTAACAACCGAATCCTATGAATACTACAGCCCGCTGGACCGTCTCGGACGGTGCGGCGAATGCGTCGCCTGCGTCGGTACGGATTTGATGCCGACGGAAAAGCGCGGCAGCATCTCCTCCATCAAGCCGACGGGCTGGCAGAAATACACCTTTGATTTTGTCAACGGCGGCAGCCTGTATAACCGCTGCCATCTGATTGCGCACCAGCTCGCTGGCGAGGACGCCAACCGCCAGAATCTGATTACCGGCACCCGCTACCTGAACGAAACGGGTATGCTGCCGTTTGAGGAAGCAGTCGGCAACTATGTGCGTGCCTCTGGCAAGCATGTGCTCTACCGCGTAACGCCGCTCTTCAAGGAGGATGAGCTTGTGGCGCGCGGTGTGCAGATGGAGGGCTACAGCGTGGAGGACAAGGGCAAGAGCATCTGCTACAACGTCTACTGCTATAATGTACAGCCCGGCGTTATCATCGATTATGCGACCGGCGAGGCTGCAGTAGCCGACGACGCGCCGACAAGCGCTTCCACCGCCAAAACCACTGCAACAACAGCAACTGCTGCCACAAGCGACACTGCTGAATCGACGGTAAACGCAGCGGGCGTTACCTATGTGCTCAACGTGAAGGGTAAAAAGTTCCACCGTCCGGACTGCGAAGCCGTCAGCACCATCAGCGACAAGAACAAGGCGGACACGGACAAAACGCGCGAGGAATTAATCGCGGAGGGCTACACCCCCTGCGGCACCTGTCAACCGTAATGCAACCTCCTTCTTTCAGTAATCAACAATCAAACATATTTTGATGCATATGATATAAAAAATCCGAAATGCTTGAAGGCATTTCGGATTTTATTTATGCGTATTTCTTATATAGGTCGCACTGATCATAATTTGTTCCATTATAATCCGTGCAGTAATTATCATGCTTTGCTTCGTTTACACAGTTTTTGCATAATTCACAATAATAATCGCCGCTTCTGTACTGATAATACGGACAGTCCATCACTCCGCCTCCTTTCTCGTTTATATAGTTTAAAGCAGACCTCGATTATGTAAATCTTCATCCTCTTTGATGCCATTAATCGCACCGATTAAAGCGTCACAGTAATTGCCGATTTCACTCGACGGTGTCGTAATAACAAAATTAAGAGAATAAAAGCCCTGAACGGAAGATAAAAAACACATAATTCTGCCAAAAAATGAAGAATTATAATCGTTAATCGCAGCAAGCAATTCAAGGGTTAGATCATCAGTCCGATAGGCACGAATACCGTAGACAATAAATGTTGTAACGCCGTTATCATTTACAATCCAGCAATCCAGACCCTCCTGTGTAAGATGAATATCAAAGCCTTTGTTATTATTAAAATCTCCCAAGCGCTGACAGGGAACGTTTCTTTCTTTAAAATCCATCTCCAGCTTTGCATCCGCAGATGATTCCCTAATCGTTTTAGTCGCTTCATTGACCAAGCCTTTTAAAAATCCCATTTAATTTTCCTCCTTTTTTATTCTATTTTGGAATTATATTTATATTATAATTCCGATACGGAATTTTGTCAAGAGCAATTATGCATATAATTCAAGTATCAATATTAGGAGAATTGTTATGAAATTGCGTAAAAAGGCATATGGAACTTGTAATCTTGTCGGCAAAAACATTGAGAGGCTTCGAAAAGAACAAGGTTACAAACAAAAGGATTTTATTGCAAAAATTCAATTAAACGGTTTGGATATTAATCCTACAAGTTATTCAAAATTAGAAGGACAATTAAGAAGTGCAACCGATAAAGAAATATATGTTATTGCCAAAATTTTAGATGTTAAAATGGAAGCGCTTTTTGATGTTTCAAACATCATTGACGAAGAAAAAGATGAGGCTGTCTCACTTGAGTGAGGCAGCCTCTGCGTTATTCAAACAGTAGAATGGGTAGGATTTATTTTTCTAAATCATATCGGTTTGTCTGTGGATTGTAGTACCAGTATTCGTCCTTGCCACTCTCGCTGTTATAGCCCTCAAACCGGTCTTTAACGTCGTCGTAGTAATAATCCTTGCATTTTTTGTACAAGTCATCAAACGCTTCTTTCTTGTCCGGCGACAGTCCGTTAAAATAATCAAGCACTGCCTGTTTTGCCTGAACATCGTCGCGGCAGTATTCGCGGAAATCGCGGCTGTTGTCGGAAACGACCACTTTACCGTCCTTATACTGATACTTTGAAGCATTGTACTCATCATAGATGTCAAAATAATCGTTAATCAG
>CALGGQ010000410.1 GCA_937915775.1 uncultured Clostridia bacterium
CCGTCCATACCGTCAATATGGGCGATACCCTCGTTCTTAATCATACCGTAACCGCCGATGTAATCACCGTTGTTATGGCTGCCGCCCCAGTGAATAAAAATGGAGTCAAAGTATTCGCTGAACTGAACGAATGACGGACGCGCGCTGCGGATGGGACCAACCTTCTCCGGAACCTTCGTGTAGTCGGCATAGAACCAGAGCATTCTGCTGATACCGCCTTCTACCTCGCCCTCTACAATGAAATCGGAGGTGCCGATAGCCCACTGCGGTCTGGCAGGTGAAAGGTTTTCTACTACGATGGATACGGGACGCTTGCCGATGGCGTCGGGATTAAAGTCGTCCTCGCCGGTCAGCGGGTTGTAGGTGGGGAATTCAAATGCCGTGGTGGATTCCTCCGCCGTTGTCGTAATAGTGGTAGGAGCCTCGGTGGTGGTTTCCTCTTCAGCCTTTTTAGAGCAGCCGAACAGTGCCAGCACGAAGGCAACACTTAAAAGAATTGCTAAAAATTTTTTCATCATTACTCGCCTCATTTAATCAAAATTATATACTATTAATGTACCATATCTTGCGTTATAATGCAAGTTAATTCATAATATATTGTAATTTGTTTAAAAATTTTTCATAAAAATCGGCAGTACAGACAATCCGTTTTTGTAAAAAAATCATCAATTGTCTGAAAAATCTCTGCGATGGAAAGGATTTTTGTTGCCAAAGCTTACAAAATATGATAAAATAATATGAATTATTCTAATCAGAGCGGAGGTGACGGCTTGGCAAAGCATAACTATTTTGACGACGACGGCAATATTGAGCGTAAACACAGCGTCGCCAAACTGAGCGAACTTCTGAAAACCCATACTGTTAAACCGTCTGCTCCGCAGGATAACGAGGAAGCCTCTTTCTTCCGCAGCAAAGGGGAGGTTCTCAAGCCGTTTGAGCCGGAGGTGCACACCGTTGCGCCGCCGGAAATCAGCGAGCGTCAGCGCCGCCGTCAGCCGATGACGGAGGAGGAACTGCATCAAACGATTGAAGGCTTTGAGGAGGTTGCCCACAGCAAGGTGGAGGGAAAGGACAGCGATGTCAGCGACGCCATCAAGGCGTTCTCCCACAAGAGCGGCGATACCATAAAAACCGTTGCCCACCATGTTGCCAGGGGCGCCGATACTGTCGCTCATCAGGTTGCGAAGGGCGCAGGTACCGTTGCCCGTAAAATGAAGGATGACGAAAAGCACGGCGTCAGCCGTCTAAAGCGCTTTATCATCACCTTCCTGCTGCTGGTGTTCACGGTGCTGGTGTTTGCCGGCTTCATCGGGCTGTTTATGCTCAATCTGAATAAAGAGACGGAGAAGGTCAGCCGCTTTAATACCGATGCGGCAAAGGTCTGCAACAATTATGTGCAGCAGTACGGTGTTGCCAGTTACGAAAATCTGTACAATAATTACGGCGTGGAGGGCTACCGTCTAACGGGACTCTGCTTCCTTCGTGAGCTCGATTTTGATAACGACGGCAGCAGCGAGCTTATGCTGACCATCATCAAAAACGGCGAATATTATAACGAGGTCTGGGGCTATAACGACAAGGACGAATTTGCCGCGCTGTTCAGCCGCAAGACCGCACAGACGAGCAATAAGGCGGACGACGCCTATTCTATCCTGTACCGCCGCAGTAACCGTTATTACATAGCCGGTTTTGACAATGATTTGAGCAAGATGACGCTCTTCCAGCTCAAGGACGGCAAGTTTGAGAAGAAGTACGACTGTACTTATGATGCCGAAACGCAGTCCTATGCCGTGAACGGCAAGGACGATACCACCGCGATGGAAAAAATCCGCTATTCCGTTTTCCGTGCGGAAAAGGCGATTGTGCAGTCGGAAGCAGCGGCGGCGGAAATTGAGAACTTTACCGGCAAGAGCGCTTCCGCGGAAACAATGAATGCCAAGATGAATCTTGACACTGCCTATTTCAATGTCGTGATGGATTATAACCAGCGCTATGGTATGGCAGCCTATGAGGAGCAGGACACGGATGCGTATATTTCCGGCCTAGCTGCCGTGGAGCTGATTGACTTTGATAAGGACGGGCAGAACGAGCTGGTACTGGTCTACCGCAAGTCGATTTTAGTCAGAAACGAATCTGCTAACGATTATTCCTCTATCGCCGTGGATACCTATTGCTGCGATATCTATCGCTATAACGGCTCCAGAGCCGTGATGGCATACAGCGGCGAGGGCATCTCCACCTCGATTAATGACAGCAGCGATCGTTTCATCATCATTAAGCATACTGATGATGAGAATCTGTACTGCATCAACCGCTTCCAGTCCAGAGATTACGGCAGATTCCTGTATGCGTCCTCGAATATCATGAAGTTTGACGGCGAGGGCTTTGTCACTACGCTGGACGCGGCATATAAGCGCGAATACGGCTATACCGATTATTACCTCGACGGCAAGTACGCCAGCCGCAGCGAGTTCGGAAGAAAGGGCTACGAGGTCGCAATGTTCGACGGGGACGAAAGCTATGATAAGGACGAGTTCACCGTCGTCTATGTTGAACGCGATCTGAATAATAAGGCTGATATTGAAAAGCAGCTGAAGAAAACGGTTGAAACGATTCAGAAGCTGGATGCCACCTATACAGGCGAAGCAAAAGAATAAGGTAACAGAAAAGGCTCGGGATGCTTCCCGAGCCTTGCTTTATGTTGACTTACTTATTAAACCGATAGCCCTTGCCCCATACCGTGTTAACGTAGCGGAAGGTCGGGTCAACGGCGAACAGCTTGTCACGGATACGGTTGACGTGAACGGTTACCGTGGAGGTTTCGCCCATCGAATCGTACTGCCAGATTTTTTCAAACAGCTCATCCTTGCTGAATATCTTATCCGGGTTTTCGGCAAGACAGGCGAGCAGTTCAAATTCCTTATTGGTCAGCACAATCTCCGTACCCTTCAGATACACGCGGTGCGCGGTTTTGTCAATTTTCAGCGCGTCGATTTCAATCACGGAAACCGATTGCTGCGGGGCGGAGGTCAGCCGTTCGTAGCGGTTGATATGCGCGATAACCCTTGCCACTAATTCGCTCGGGCTGAATGGTTTGACGATGTAATCGTCTGCGCCGAAGCCCAGCCCCTTGATTTTGTCAATATCATCGCGCTTGGCGCTGACCAGCAGAATCGGCACGTTGCTGTTTTCGCGGATTTTGCGGCATATCTGCAGCCCGTCCGTACCGGGCAGCATAATGTCCAACAGAATTAAATCATATTTGTTTTTCAGTGCGAGCGCCAATCCTTCGTTGCCGTCTGACGCAGTGAAAACCTCAAAGCGGTTGGCTTCCAGATAATCCTTTTCCAGCTGCAGGATGTTTTCGTCATCCTCAACTATCAGTATTTTCTTGTTCATCAGCATCGTGAGATACCTCCGTAATATTCAGTGAAATCAGTATGGTCAGCCCCTTGCCCTCACTGCCGGTTGCCCAGATATGACCGCCGTGCAGCTCCACAATTTGCTTGCACACGGCGAGCCCGATACCCGAACCCTCAGCGGTTTTAGAGCGTGCCTTATCCGCACGGAACAGCGGTTCAAAAATGCGCGGCAGGCTTTCGGCATCCAGCCCGATGCCGTTGTCCGCCAGGATCTTCGTCACGGATTTCAGATTCTGGAGCTGAAGTCGAGCCTTGACGCTGAACTTTCCGACATCATAAAGCGCAATGTTGGTGTCCTGAATATCGGGCTTCCTAACATGCGATGTGCGTTCATGCTCCCGAAGACTCTTCCGGCGTTCAACAGGAAGTATCCGAATGTTAAGGTGAATATCTTTGAGGGGACAAGCGCGGCGATTGACGTGAAACTTGTTGACGGTGATATAGATTTGGCGTTCTACAGCAAGCCCCACAAGCTCAATCCTCACCTTGAGTACGAGACTCTTGCGCCTGAAGAACTGCTGATCTGCACGTGCCGTAACCATAAGGCTAAGAATCTTTCTGTTGACGGGAGGCTTGACTTGTCGGCGATACGTGATGAGAGGTTGATTTTGCTTTCGCCTGAACAGAGGACGGGGCAGATTTCGCGGCATTACCTGAAGCAGGCCGGAATAGATTTTGCGAACTCCATTACGACGAACAACATGCCCGCTGTAATCTCATTGACCGAGCAGGGCTGGGGAGTGTCATTTATATTCGAGTCTCATTTGAGGTGGCACTCTCCGAAGCCTGAGATTGACACGTACAGTTTCGGGGAGGGAGTGTACAGTGATTTTGTTGCGGCCATGAGGAAGGGGAGCTATCTTCCGGCGTATGCGAGGTATTTTATTGCTGAGGCTGGGAAGTTGTATGCGTGAAGAAAAGGCAGCCCTGATGTTTTGAGACTGTCCTGCGTTGAGTATGTGTTGTTGCGGGAGGTACGGGGGTATTTTTGTAT
>CALGGQ010000411.1 GCA_937915775.1 uncultured Clostridia bacterium
GGTGACTTGATTTTCTTTGAACACACCTACAACACCCCCGGCGCATCACACGTTGGTATTTATGTCGGTGACGGGAAAATGATACATTGCGGAGATCCAATTCAGTATGCGAATGTAAACTCAAGCTATTTTTCAAGCCATTTTATGCAGTATGGCAGACTGCCGTAAGGGGAGTGAAATAAATGAATATGCGAATAGAAAAGCTCAAGGAGGAACATGAGCGAAACGAAAATAAAATTGCGTACTTGCAAGCAAAAAACAAAAAGCTCGCAGAAAAGATACGTCAGCTTGAAAATGATGACATCATAGGTGCAGTACGCAACAGTGGTGTAACCATTGATGAGCTTTTAAGGCTGCTCGGAAAGACAGACGCAGCACCTAACACAAAAACAGATTTGGAGGAAATTGACGATGAGATTTAAGATAAAAGCTATGATATTTACTTTAGCCGCTGTACTTTGTATGGCGGCTTTTTCAATACCCGTATCGGCAAATGTGCCGGCAAGCGAGGAAGCAAGCGTAAATGACAGTGTGGAGAGCAAAACCCCGCTTACGCCAAAGGGTAATCTGACAACTATTGATGATGTTCATCAGGTGACGGATACAAGCAACAGAGATACGGTAGAGGATAAAGAATTTGTAACCGTGCAGTCAAAAAACGGCAACACCTTCTATATCATAATTGACCGCAGCGGAACTACCGAAAATGTATATTTCCTGAACGCCGTTGATGAAAATGATTTGATTGCGCTTTTGGAGGATGATGAAAAAACACAGGTTCAGTCACAAATTCATCCTGTATGCACCTGTACAGAGAAATGCGATCTCGGTCATGTGGATGCCGACTGCGCCGTTTGCGCAAAAAATATTTTGGATTGTACCGCAACAGCCACTCCCTCACCGGAACCTCAGAAGGAAGAACCTGCAAAGAAGCAAAATACGACAACACCGCTTATCGGTCTTGTGCTGTTAGCCTTGCTTGGTGGTGGCGGTGCGTTCTATTGGTTCAATATCCGCAACAAGAAATCAAGCACAAAAGGAACGACTGACCCTAATGACCTCTACGATGAGGACGAAGAGGATTATGAGATAGAGGGCGATGAAGCGGATATTGAAGCCGAAACAGAAGATGAAACAGACATCGAGAATGATGAGGAAAGCGAGGACATAGAGGAATGAGACTTGTAATTGCAGAAAAACCGTCGGTAGCAAAAGCTATCGCAAATGTTATCGGCGCATCAAAGCACAATGACGGGTATTTATCGGGAGACGGCTATGCCGTCTCTTGGTGCTTCGGGCATTTGGCAGAGCTTGCACAGGCTGAGAGCTACGATAAAAAATATGGTCAGTGGAGATATGAGGATTTGCCTATTGTGCCGGAAGTATGGCAGTATGTAGTGAGCGAGGATAAGCGTAAGCAGTTTGAAACACTGAAAAAGCTGATGCACGATGAAAATGTAACCGAGGTCATAAACGCCTGTGATGCGGGACGCGAGGGTGAACTGATATTCAGAACAGTATATAACATTGCAGGATGCACAAAGCCTATGAAGCGGTTATGGATTTCATCAATGGAAGATACGGCAATAAGAGACGGATTTAATAACCTTCGCCCCGGCAGTGAGTATGATAATTTGTATAATGCTGCGATATGCAGAAGCAAGGCTGACTGGCTTGTGGGTATCAATGCAACAAGGCTGTTTTCGGTATTGTATCACAGAACGCTGAATGTAGGCAGAGTTGTTTCACCTACGCTTGCTATGATAGTACAGCGTGAAGCGGAAATAAAAGCGTTCAAGAGTGAGCCGTTCTACAAGGTATCGCTTGACTTTGGAACATTCAAGGCAGAAAGTGATAGATTTTCCGATGAAGCGGAAGTTGCTGCCGTTGCGGAAAGATGCAATAATCAGGAAGCGGTAGTTATATCGGCTGAAAGCAAGGAAAAGTCGGAGAAACCGCCTGCACTCTATGATTTGACTACACTTCAAAGAGACGCAAACAGAACGCTTGGTTATACAGCACAGCAGACGCTTGATTATCTTCAATCATTATATGAGAAAAAACTGTGTACCTATCCGAGAACGGACAGTAAGTTTTTGACGGAAGATATGAGCGGTACGTTAGCAGAAATAGTGGGTATATCGGCAAAGGTTATAGATGCTGCCATTCCCCAAAGCATAAACACTGATAGAGTTTGCGACAACAAAAAGGTGTCGGATCATCACGCTGTTATTCTTACCAAAAGTGCAGCAAATACTGATATATCCTCGCTTATCGCAGGCGAACGGGAAATACTAAAGTTGATCGCAAAAAGAACTCTGTGTGCTGTGAGTGACCCATACAGATATACGGAAACAACAGCCGTTATTACTTGCTCCGGCACGGAGTTTATAGCAAAAGGCAAAACAACCGTTGACCTCGGTTGGAAAGCGTATGTCAAGACCGATGAAACGGATAATACACTTCCGGAGCTTACAGAAAATGAACCGCTTACCGTAAACTATATATCTGTTACCGAGGGCAAGACAACACCGCCGAAGCATTATACGGAGGACACGATATTGTCCGCTATGGAGAAGGCAGGCGCACAGGACATACCGAAAGAAGCAGAGCGTAAGGGCTTGGGTACTCCCGCTACAAGAGCAGGGATTATTGAGAAGCTCGTATCTGTCGGATTTATAACACGCAAAAAGGGGCAGAAAACCGTCAGCCTTATCCCCGACGGCATAGGCACATCGCTCATAACGATACTCCCCGAAGAATTGCAGTCACCGCTTCTTACAGCCGAGTGGGAACAGCAGTTACTTCTGATAGAAAAGGGTGAGCTTGCTCCTGATGATTTTATGAAGGCTATTAAGGATATGGTGGATAATCTTATCAGGAATTACAAGGTTATTGACGGTGCAGATGTGCTTTTTCCATCCGGCAGACCTGTTGTAGGCAAATGCCCACGCTGCGGCAGCGATGTTACCGAGAGCAAGAAGGGATATTTTTGTGAAAGGAACAACTGCCGCTTTGCACTGTGGAAGGATAACAGGTTTTTGACCAATAAGCGGGTAAGCCTGACAAAGAAAATGGCTCAAACGCTCCTTAAAGACGGCAGAACTTATGTAAGCGATATTTTCTCCGAGAAAACAGGTAAAAAATATGACGCTTTTATCGTTATGACCGATGACGGAGACAAAACAACATTCAGTCTTGATTTTAATAAGGGACAGTAAAGGAAGGAGGATGCTACTATGGCTGAAAATTT
>CALGGQ010000412.1 GCA_937915775.1 uncultured Clostridia bacterium
GAGCCGCAATATTCTGGAGCGTTCCGCAACCTCTATCCGCCTGGAGAAGGATTATTCAAGCCTGAAGGATATGGTTTCCACGGAGGTGGAAAGCGAAACGGGTATTATCACGGTGTACGTTGTTGATACCTCACCGGAGGGTGCCTATAATCTAGCAAACGCGATTGCTTCGGTTGCGCCGAATCAGATATCCGATATTATTGAGGGTTCCTCAATGAAAATCATTGATTTGCCGACTATGCCGACCTCGATATATAAACCGAGCTACATCAAAAACACGGCAATCGGCATTCTGATTGGTGCCTTTATTGCGGCAGCCTATGTGGTTGTCAGATTCCTGATGGATGACAAGGTGAAAAACGAAAGCGACTTGGAAACGAGATTTTCTCTTCCGGTGGTCGGCGTCATTCCGGATATGCTGGTGGCTTCCAAGGGAAATCACAATTATTACGACTATGAGTATGCTTACAGATATTCTGATATAAAGAGGAGCAGTGATAAAGATGGCGAAAAGCAGTAAAAAGAACCTGATGAATTTTGATGCAACAAAAATGCTCCTGTCGGACAAGTCCTCCTTTTCCGTTCAGGAGGCGTATAAGACACTGAGAACGAATTTGTCGTTTTCGTTGCCGGGAGCTGGCTGTAAGTGTATCGGCGTGACGAGCGCCAACCGCGGTGACGGTAAAAGCTCAGTGGCAGTTAATCTGGCGATTTCCTTTGCGCAGATTAACAAAAAGGTGATTATCCTTGACTGTGATATGCGTCTGCCCACCGTTGCTTCCAAAATCGGCATTGATTCCAAGCCGGGTTTGAGCAATTACCTTGTCGGCTCTAATGATTTAAACGATATGCTGATTAAGCGCATTGAGGACAAGGGTATTGATGTATTCCCGTCCGGCAATATTCCGCCGGATCCGACAACGCTGCTGGAATCGAGCAATATGAGCGAATTGCTGACGGTACTGCGAAATCATTACGATTACATTATCATCGACCTGCCGCCGCTGATGCCGGTTTCCGATGCCGCTATCCTTTCCAAATATGTGGACGGTTATCTGATCGTTGTCAGACACGAAAAGTCGGAATTCGCCAAAATCCAGGATACGCTCCATCAGCTTGAATTCTCCGGTGCCAAAATAATTGGCTTCGTTTACAACGGCAAATCAACGGAGAGCCATTACAGCAAATCCCACAGGTATTATTACTATTACGACTATTACAAAAAATCGGGCAGAAAATCAAAGAAACAGTAAACCCTTCTGCCAAAAGCGGGTGAGAATGTGAAAAAAATGAAGCAGGATATTATCCTT
>CALGGQ010000413.1 GCA_937915775.1 uncultured Clostridia bacterium
CACAACGAATTAATCCGCCGTTTTTCTTAGTTGCAATCTTAAAATAATATGCTATAATTAAGTTGGTATGATTTCATCTTATGAAGGTATTAAGGAATTCACTATGGAAAACGATTCAATCAGAGAGGTGCTTGACCGCTACGGCAAGTACACGAGCATGACTGCCGGCTATTCGATGTGGCCGCTGCTGAAAAATCAGCGCGATAACATCATTGTTATCAAAAATAAGGACAGGCTCAAAAAATACGACATCGCTCTTTACGAGCGAAACGGAAAATACATTATGCACCGCGTGACGGAGGTCCACCCCGACCACTACATCATCATCGGCGATAACTGCCTTGCAAAGGAATACGTCACTGACGATATGGTGTGCGGCGTGCTGGCAGGCTTTTACCGCAAAGGAAAAAAGTATATTGACTGCCAAAACGGCAAGGGGCAGGCGCTCTATGCCAGAATCTGGGTAGCGTTCTATCCGCTGCGGCGGCTGTGGCTCTTTGCCCAGCGGTGCGGCAGGAAAATCAAGCACCTATTCACCAAATAACAACAGGACGGATACGACTTTGGAAGATAACAAACGTAAACTCAAAAAATCCGATATCGAAACGCTGAAATGGCTGTATGCTATCGGCAAAAGCCAGCACTGGAAGGTGCTGACCATTATCCTTGCCAATGCGGTATCGGCAGTGCTGACGATTCTTTTCGCTAATTTTTCAAAGAACATCATCAACGCGGCGGTCATTGACAAATCCTTTGAGCGCGTGCTGTATTATGCCGTCTGCTTTCTGATTCTGATCGGCGTTCAGATGCTGCTCGGCTTAATCGCCAAGAGCCAGACGGAGCGCTGCCGCTGCAAGCTGGAATGGATTATCAAGCAGCATATGCTCAACATCATTATGCGCAAGGATTATGCCGCCGTTACAACGTATCACACCGGCGAGCTGCAAAACAGAATGCACAATGACGTCAACGTGATTACGGACGGCTTTACCTCCATTCTGCCGAATGCGGTGCTGTTCATCACGCGGCTGGTCTGTGCCTTTGCCTACCTCGTAGTGATTGACAAAATCTTCGCGCTGGTCTTTCTGGTCGGCGGTATTCTCGTATTCCTGTGCACGCAGTTTTTCCGCAAAACGCTCAAGCTCCTGCATAAGGAGGTACAGAAAACCGAGGGCAAAACGCGCTCCTTCATTCAGGAAACGGTGACGAGCCTGCTCGTTGTCAAGGCGTTTTCGGCAGAGCAGAAGATGTATGACAAGGCGGACGAGCTGCAGGCGGAAAACTACCGCGTCAGAATGAAGCGCCGCTTTTTCGGTATCGCTGCGAACGCCGGTATCTCTGCCGTGTTCAGTCTCGGCTATATCTTTGCGCTTGCCTTCGGTGCCTACCGCCTGATACACGGGCTGGATTACGGTACCGTCACGGCAATGCTGCAGCTGGTCAATCAGATTCAGTCGCCGTTTGCCGCCCTGTCAACGATTATGCCGAAGTATTTTGCACTGCTCGCCTCCTGTGAGCGGCTGATGGAAATTGAAAGCCTGCCCGATGAGGCTGCCGATAACGAGGCAGATGTTGACACCGAGGCAGCCTACCGCGATTTAGCCTGCATCCGTTTTGACCGTATTTCCTTTAAATATGACCGCGATATGATTCTGGACGACACATCGCTGACGGTTGATAAGGGCGATTTCGTCGCCATTATGGGTATCTCCGGCATCGGCAAGAGTACGCTGCTCAAGCTGCTGCTCGGCGTCTTCAAAACGCAGGAGGGCGCGATTGAGCTGGTCGGCACCGACGGCAGCACGCTGCCTGTGGATTATCACACGAGAAGCATTTTCTCCTATGTGCCGCAGGGTAATTTCATCCTCTCCGGCAGTATCAGAGAAAATCTGACGTTCATTAACGGCGACGTCACCGAGGAGGAAATCCGCGAGGCAATCCGCATTGCCTGCGCTGATGAATTCATCAACGCCCTGCCGGACGGGCTGGACACCGTCATCGGTGAGCGCGGCATCGGGCTTTCCGAAGGTCAGCTGCAGCGCTTGGCGATAGCGCGCTCGCTGCTCTCCCGCTCCCCAATTCTGCTGCTGGATGAAGCAACCTCTGCGCTGGATGAGGAAACGGAAAAGCGCTTTTTAACCAACCTGCGCGAGCTGGAAAACCGCACCTGTATTATCGTGTCGCACAAAAAAGCGGCGCTGGAAATCTGTAACAAGCACCTTCAGATTATCGAAGGTAAAATTGTGTTAAATGAAAAGGAGGAAGCCGTATGCTCTTAACAAAATGGGGTGAAGATTTAAACAGAAATGCACCGCTGCCGGAATACCCGCGGCCGCAGTTTGTGCGCGACAGCTACCTGAGCCTGAACGGTCCGTGGCAGCTTGCCTTTACGGAGGGCGAGGTTATACCGTCGGAGTACGCATACACCATTACGGTTCCCTTTTCGCCCGAGGCGCCGCTTTCGGGCGTCGGCCGTGTCTTGCAGCACAATGAGTATTTAGCGTATGAAAAGCGTTTTTCTCTGCCGGACGGCTTTAACAAGGGCAGGGTTTTCCTGCATTTCGGCGCGGTTGACCAGATTGCCAAGGTGCTTTTGAACGGCACCTTTATCGGCGAGCATCACGGAGGCTACACGCCCTTTACCTTTGAAATAACCGATTACCTTACTGACGGCGAAAACACGCTGAACGTTATCGTGCGCGACGTCTGCGAGGAAAACGAATATTCCCGCGGCAAGCAGAAAACGAAGCGCGGCGGCATCTGGTATTCGCCGCAATCGGGTATCTGGCAGAGCGTCTGGCTGGAATCCACGCCGGAGGACAGGAAGCATCCTACCTCAACGTCGGCGATCTTGTGCACCTGTACGGACTCCTCGAACTCCTTCTGGATCAGATCCTCCCCCTCCTCCAATGTCTTCGTCTCATCCGCCTCGTA
>CALGGQ010000414.1 GCA_937915775.1 uncultured Clostridia bacterium
CCATGTGCTCTGCTCCGAAGGCCTGCAGCATACTCTCGTAACTCAGCTTCAGAAGGTATGGTATTGCTGAAAAATGAAGGCAGCATTTTGCCGTTTGGCGGAGGGCAAAAACTGGCTGTTTTCGGGAAAGCACAGGTTGATTATGTGAAAGGCGGCGGAGGCAGCGGGGATGTTACCTGCGCCTATGTCAGAAGTATTCTGGATGGGTTGAGAGAAAAACAAGCGGAAGGAAAGCTGAAGCTCTTTAATCCCATGTCTAAGTACTATGAAGAGAATGTTTCCCGACAGCGTGCTGAGGGGAAAGCTCCCGGGTTTACGGTAGAGCCGGAAGTTCCTTCCGATTTGCTGACCGAAGCCCGTGCCTTTGCCGATACGGCAATCATTGTGATCTGTCGTTTTTCTTCCGAAGGTTGGGATCGTACCGGGAAACCTCATGACGGAGATTTTTATCTCAGCGTGGAAGAAGAAGCAATGGTTCAGGCGGTTCTTGCTGCGTTTGATAACGTCGTTGTTGTCCTGAATGTTGGGGGTATGGTGGATACTTCCTGGTTTAAAAACGAACCGAAAATGAAAGCTGCTCTCCTTGCCTGGCAGGGTGGAATGGAGGGCGGTTTCGCGACGGCTGATGTACTCTGTGGGGATGTCAATCCCTCCGGGCACCTGACGGATACCTTTGCCGTCAACTTTGAAGCGTATCCGAGCTCTGCTCATTTTAATGATTCGGAAGACTATGTTGAGTATACCGAAGATATATACGTAGGCTATCGGTATTTTGAAACCTTCGCTCCCGAGCATGTGCTGTATCCCTTCGGCTTCGGTCTGTCCTATACCGACTTTGATGTAACCTATCTGAAAACCGAGCCTTCTGAGGGCGGCTTTACCGTGACGGTCAGTGTGAAAAACACCGGCAAATACGACTCTCGCGAGGTTGTGCAGCTGTATCTGGAAAAGCCGAACGGCAAGCTCGGCAACCCGCTGCGCGAGCTCGTTGCCTTTGCTAAAACAACGGTGCTGGCACCCGGTAAAAAGCAGGAGCTGACGCTGTTTGTTGAATACAGTCAGCTCGCCTCATACGATGATTGCGGCGCGACGGAGTACCCCTTTGCCGATGTTGTGGAAGCGGGTGAATACCAGCTTTATCTCGGCACGAATGTGCGCGACGCTGTGCCGGTTTATGCCTATTATCAGGAGGCAGATGAGGTCATCGGGCAGCACCGTCAGGCCGCCGCACCGCAGCAGCCGTTCGAATTGATCTGCGCCCGTGAGGAAGGCGGAAAGCGCGTGATGAAAATCAAGAATGCGCAGCCCATGAAATATGACCTCGGCGCACGCATTCTGAACCATCTGCCGCCCGATATTCCGATGACGGGAGATAAAGGAATCAAATTAATTGACGTCAAAGAGGGCAGGGCAACGCCGGAGGATTTTGTCGCCCAGCTCACTTTAGACGAATTAGAAGCGATTACCCGCGGCGATTATAATATGGACAGCAAGCTCGGTGCCGCAGGCAACGCAGGCGCTATCGGCGGCGTGCTGCCATCGCTGCGCGATAAGGGTATTCCGCCGATGACGACAACGGACGGTCCCTCCGGTATCCGTCTGAAGGCAAGCTGCTCGCTGCTGCCGAACGGAACGCTGCTGGCGTGTACCTTTGATACCGCACTGCTGGAGGAGCTGTACGGGCTGATTGCCGTTGAAATGCAGGACAGAGGCAGCGATATTCTGCTCGGTCCCGGCATCAATATTCACCGCAATCCGCTGTGCGGCAGAAATTTTGAATATTACAGCGAGGACCCGTACTTAACCGGCAAGATGGCGGCGGCTGCCGTGCGCGGCATTCAGAGCAAAGGTGCCTCTGCCTGCCCGAAACATTACGCCTGCAACAGCCAGGAGTATAAGCGCACCGTGTGCGATTCACGCTTGTCGGAGCGTGCGCTACGTCAGATTTATCTCAAAGGCTTTGAGATGTGCGTCAAGGAGGCGGCTCCGAAGTTCATCATGACCTCGTACAATAAAATCAACGGTATCTGGGGACATTATCATTACGATTTGTGCACCACGGTGCTGCGAGAGGAATGGCAGTATCAGGGCTGCGTGATGACGGATTGGTGGATGAGACCTTCCAAGAGTCCCGAATTTCCCGAGCTGCGCGACCAGGCATACCGCGTCCGCGCACAGATTGACGTGCTGATGCCGGGTGCGGACCGCATTAATAACGGCAAGCCGGACGGCACGCTGCTCGCTTCTTACGGGAAACCGCTGGGCATCCGGCTCGGCGAAATGCAGCGCTGCGCGATGAACGTACTCCGCGCTGCCATGAACATCAAAATGTAATGAAAAAACAGGCTGTTTTCACAGCCTGTTTTTCTTATGCGCTTTTGAGCGTTAATTTGATTTTGTCTGCCAGCATGGCAATGAATTCCGAGTTGGTCGGCTTGCCTCGCTGCGCATTGACCGTGTAGCCGAAATACGAGGAGAGGACGTCGACGTCACCTCTGTCCCACGCCACCTCAATCGCATGACGGATGGCGCGTTCTACGCGACTGGACGTTGTCTTGTACTCCTTTGCCACAGTGGGGTACAGTATCTTGGTGACGGCGCTGAGCATCTCCGGATTCTCTATGCACAGGCGGATGGAGGTGCGCAGGTAGCGGTAACCCTTGATGTGCGCCGGTACGCCGATTTGGCGCATCATATCTGAGATGATGACCTCAATATCGTCCTCGCGCATCGGCAGGCGGTATCTGGCGCGCTCCTCCTTCCAGCTGACCAGCCGTTCCAGTCTTTTGGCAACTGCCTTGGCATTCACCGGCTTGATGAAATAATAGTTGGCGCCGGCTGCCATCAGCTGCTGTTCAAATTCCTCTGAGCCGACTGCTGCCATCAGGATGGTCAGCGGCTTCTGCACCAGGTAGCCGTTGATGTAATCCAGCACCTCCAGCCCGTCGGCACCGGGCATAAAAACATCCATAATAACTGCGTCAAAGCTATCTTTTTCCAAACAGGCAATGACAGCATTACCATCCTTTTTGCAGCGGGTGACGGCGGCTCCCATTGCCTCCAGTTCTGTTTGGCATTCGGCGGAAAACGCCTCCTTATCGTCTGCCAGCAGCACCTTTATATTACTTGTTTCCTTCATTGACATTCCTCCTGAAATAATATTGATAAAAAACATGTTTTCTAATGCCTCAACATAATATCATAGATTGTTTGAAATTGCAATACATATTCACAAAAAAGTGTGAAAATAAATCATATTTTAAATTTTTCGGCACGCTCTGACAAGGAATGATAACATCCCGTCACAAATTCTTTTACTGCAGTTTACACAAAAGTAACAATTTTTACAGAAAAATAACAGAAAACACTTGCATATGAAAATTGTTTGGTTTATTATATAAAAAGATATAAAGGGGACTATGCCCTTTTCGATTTTGAACGATTAGATGGGAGTTAAAACCGTGATAGAATTTAAGGATGTTACGAAGGTATATGACAGTAACGGAACGAAGGCGCTCGATAACGTCAATATCAAAATTGACGACGGCGAGTTCGTTTTCGTTGTCGGCTCTTCGGGTGCCGGCAAGAGTACCTTTTTAAAACTGATTATGCAGGAGGAGAAGCCGACGAGCGGCGAGGTTGTTGTCAACGGCTATTCCTCACTGAAGCTGAAAAAAAGAAAAATTCCGTATTACAGACGTACGATGGGTATCGTGTTCCAGGATTTCCGTATTATCCCTAAGATGTCCGTTTACGATAACGTTGCCTTTGCGATGCGTGTGATCGGCGCAAAGGAAAAAGATATCAGAAAGCGCGTACCTTATATATTAAACCTTGTCGGTCTTTCCAAAAAAGCGCGTTCCATGCCGAACGAGCTTTCCGGCGGCGAGCAGCAGCGCGTGTCACTTGCGAGAGCGCTTGTGAATAATCCTGCGCTGATTATTGCGGACGAGCCCACCGGCAACGTTGACCCCGAGATGAGCCATGAAATCGTCGATTTGCTGACGAAGATTAATAACAGCGGTACGACTGTTGTAATGGTTACGCACGAGCATGAGCTGGTGCGTGCGTTCCAGCGCCGCGTTATCGTCATTCAGAACGGACAGGTGGTATCCGATACACCCGACCCGACCTATGCGCAGTTCAAGACGGAGCATCAGGAGGAGGTTACGGATATGTTCTATTTCGAAGAGAGCGTGCAGCAGGACCAGGTTGCCGACGTCTTTGAAAATATCGTTGTGCCCGCCACACAGGAGGCGGATGAGCCTTTGGCGGCAGCGCCTGCCGAAGAGACTGCACCGGCGGAGGAAACTGTGCCCGCTTCGGATGCAGAGGAAGAGATGGGAGGTGAGCAGGCATGACAGCATCAAGCCTCAGATACCTCATCAAAGAGGGTATCCGCAATACCTGGACAAACCGTATGATGTCCGTTGCTTCTATCTGCGTGCTGCTCAGCTGTCTGGTGCTGATTGGCTCAGCGTCAATGATTTTCCTGAACATCAATTCGCTGATAGAGCGTATTGAAAACGAAAACGTCATTATGGTTTATATTGACAATGAAGCCGATGAAGCGGCTATCGACGAAATGGGCAAAAAGCTGGAAGCCATCTCCAATGTGGAGAAGGTGGAATTCATCTCCAAGGAGGAAGCCTGGGAGGAGCAGCTTGACACGATGGAGGAAGCACAGCGCAAATTCTTCACCGAGGTCAGCACGGATATTCCGCTGCCGGACGCATATAAAATCACGGTGGACGACTTAACGCTGTTCAGCCAGACCGTCAAGGAAATCAAGAAGCTTGACCATATTGATACCATCCGTCAGAACACGGATTTGGCAAAGCGGCTTGACACCATCAGCCGCGGTATCAGCATTATTGCGATTGCGATTGTCGCCGTGCTGTTTGCCATTTCGCTGTTCATTATTTCCAATACGATTAAATTAACCGTCTATTCCAGAAGGCTGGAAATCAGTATTATGAAATCCGTCGGCGCTACCAATTCCTTCGTCAGACTGCCGTTTGTTGTGGAGGGTGTGCTCATCGGTCTGATTTCCGGCGTGGCGTCGCTCGGCGTCGTCTGGGGTGTCTATGACTTTGCTATCAAGCAGTTTGCCGATTTGTTTGCCACGATGGATATTGAGCCGCTTCTCTTTGCGGACTATGCGCTGTATATGCTCGGCGGCTTTGTGGCAATCGGTATTGTCAGCGGTGTCGGCG
>CALGGQ010000415.1 GCA_937915775.1 uncultured Clostridia bacterium
GCTGGAGCGCGGCGGCGACGTTTGTGCCGCTGGAAATACCGCACATAATGCCTTCCTCGCTGGCAAGTCGGCGCGCAGTTTCAATTGCCTCGCTGTCAGAAATCACGCAGATGTTGTCGTATATCTTGGTGTTCAGGTTTTCGGGAATCAGCCCATCGCCGATACCCATCTGCAGATGCGTGCCGACGGCGCCGCCGCTCAGTATTGCCGCGTTTGCCGGCTCCACCGCCCAGATAGTGATAGCGGGATTCTGGCGCTTTAACACCTTGCCGATACCGCTGATAGTGCCGCCGGTACCGACGCCGCTGCAAAAGCCGTCAATATCGCAGTTCACCTGCTCGAGAATTTCCGTTGCGGTGTAATAAATATGCGCCTTCGGGTTATCGGGATTGTCAAACTGAGAGGGAACGAAAACGGTTTCATCCTCTCTTTGCATCTTTTCAGCGAGGGCAATACACTCCGCAATACATTTGCCGATATCGCCGTCATCGTGGATTAAAATAACCTCCGCCCCGTAGTTCTGAATCAGCTTGCGGCGTTCCTCGGAAACGGAGTCGGGCATAATGATTTTGACGGTGTAGCCCATCACCGCGCCAACCAGCGCAATACCGATGCCCTGATTGCCGCTCGTCGGCTCAACAATGATGGAATGCTCGTTGATTTTGCCGCTTTCTGCTGCACTTTTGAGCATATTGTATGCCGTTCTTGTTTTGATGGAGCCGCCGATATTGACGCCCTCATATTTCACAAAAATCTGTGCGCTGTCTTTATCCACCAGCTTGTTCAGCCGAATCATCGGCGTATGCCCGATGGCGTCCAGAATTGTGTTATAAACCATACCGTTTCCTCATTTTTGATATATTAATACAATATCGCGAAATCCGGGATTTGTCAATGTCAAATGCCGCGCATTACAGGATTTTCTGCCGGTGCAGATAGGCGTAATAAATGAGATAGGTGACGGAGCTGAGCCCCCATGTAATCGGGTAAATCCAGCACGTCAGTAAAATGTTATGGTACGTCTGACCGATGGTGAATAACACGACTACTCTGACCGCGCACCAGCAGAACAGCATGACCAGCATCGGCGCGACGGGCTTGCCGAGCCCTCTGAAAATCGCGCTGCTGACGTTGGAAAAGCCCATCAGGAAGTAGAAAAATGCGCAGATTTGCGCCCGCAGCACGCCATAGTAAACGACCTCGGTATCGCTGTTAAACAGTTCAATCAAAACCGGCGACAGCAGAAAAATAAGTGCACCGATGATTTCAATGGAGATAACCGTGCAGGCAAGCCCAAAACGGATGCCTTTTCTCATGCGCTCCTTTTCGCCGGCACCGAGATTCTGCGACACAAAGGTGGACATCGCCATCGAAAATGAAATAACGGGCAGAAAGGCAAAGCCCTCGATTCTGGAATACGCGCCGATACCTGCCATTGCGTCTGCACCGAAGGAGTTGACGTACGACTGAATCAATAGATTGGCGATATCAATAATGGAGCCCTGCAGCGCTGTCGGAAAACCGAAGCGGATAATTTCTTTCAGCACCTTGCCGTCAAAGCGGATTTTGCCGAAATGGAAGTTCACCATACATTTCGGGCTGTGCAGACGGCGCAGCGCGAGGAACATACTGATAAACTGGGAAAGCACGGTGGCAAGCGCGGCTCCGTCAACGCCCATATGCAGCACGGCGATGATGAAGATATCCAGCACGACGTTGACCAGTGAGCTGGTAATGAGGTACAGCAGCGGGTGGCGCGAATCACCGCTTGCCTGCAGAATGCCGACAAACGTGTTATATAGTATCATACCGCTGCAGCCGAGGAAGTAGACTCTTAAATAAAGAATCGCATCGCCGATTACTTCGTCGGGCGTGCCCATAGCCTGCAGCATCACGGGGGAGAGCGTTACGCCGATAATGGTAATCGCAAGGCTGAAAAACAGCCCCATCGCCACGGTGGTGTGAACGGATTTTTCAATCCCTTCCTCGTTTTGCGCGCCGATTTCCCGCGCGATGACAACGCCTGCGCCCATCGAAAAGCCAAAGAAAAAGCCGATGACCAGAAAGGTGAGCGTTCCCGTTGAACTGACGGCGGCAAGCGCATTTCTGCCGATTAAGTTGCCAACGATGAGTGAGTCAACCGTGTTATATAATTGCTGAAATAACTGACCGATGAATACAGGGATGGCAAACAGAATAATCTTTTTGCGAATACTGCCCGCGGTCATTAAGGTATCTGTGCTCTTAAAAAAGTTCATTTTTCCTGTCTTTCTGAGATTTGAGCCTATTATACTATGCTGTCAGGTGTTCGTCAATGTAAAGTTTGACAGAACGTAATTTTATGCTATAATAAAGAAAAATCAAGAGGTAGCAAAATGATAAAGGTCAGTGAAGTGAAAACAGAAGCACCGCCGGAGTACCGCACGGATTTGCAGCAAAAGGTGTATGAGATGCTGGCGGCGCTGAAGGTGCCGTTTGAGCGGGTGGATAACGACCCGGCGCTCACGATGGAGGACTGCGAGGCGATTGACGAGCGCCTGCACGTCAAAACCGTGAAAACGCTGTTCCTTTGCAACCGCCAGAAAACGAGCTTTTATCTGTTTGTTACTCCCGGCGATAAGCCGTTTGTGACCAAGAATTTCGGCAGAGCGCTCGGTGTGTCGCGCGTGTCCTTTGCACCGCCCGAAATGCTGCTCGGTATGCTCGGCACGGTTGTCGGCGCCACCACGGTATTCAGCCTGCTGCTGGATACGGAAAATACAGTCCGGCTCGTTATTGACGAAGCGGTTACAGGCTATGAGTACTACGGCTGTACCGACGGCACTACCACCGGCTATATGCGTATCAAAATGCAGGATTTAACGGAAAAAATCCTGCCGTGTTTACAGCATCAACCGACATATATTAACGTCTGAAAGAGGAGAGAAATATGAAGAAAACGGTTAAAACAGTAATGTGTCTGGCGCTTGCATGCGTGCTGGCACTTTCCTTGACTGGCTGCGCCAAGCTCGCCTATATTGCCGACGGCACGATGAAGGCAATCGGCGAGGTCAGAAGCGGCGAATGGAACCAAGAAAACACCGGCGGCAGCGAGGGTGAAACGCCTGCTGTAGCAGGCGATGTTGCCGTGATTGACGCTTTCGTGCCCGGCACCTACGGCGGTATTGAATTCACTTCTATTGATGACGTTGCCAAGGTGTATGCCGATGCGTTTAATAAGACGAAAGCCAAGACCGCGATGTTCATTGATGAAGAGGGCAACAAGGTCGAGATGTACGACTTAGAGGGCAGTAAGGAAATCACGATTACCGATATTCTGGTAGACGGCAATGCCAATCAGGTGATAAATAAACTCGTGCCGCAGCTGCTCGGCTCCCTTTATAAGCCGACGGTAGGCGGTCTGCAGCCCTGTAACGAGCGTGAGCCGAGCAAGGATGTGGATGAGAACGGCGAAACGCTGACCATCTGCCGCGTGACAGGCGACGATTTGCTGGAAGCAAACGTCAAGGATAACGGCGACGGCACAATTACGCTGACAATGCAGCCCAAACTCGTGGAAATGTCCCGCGTCGGTCAGGATGCGCAGGGCAATATGTTCACCGTGCTCAACGATCTCGGCGTGGTGGTTGATTCTGTTTCTATTTTTAGCTGGGCAAGCGGCACCACGGAGGAAAACTGTCAGGTGACCTATAAGGGCGGTACAGCCGTCGTGACAATCGATGTTGCTTCCGGCGAGGTTGTTGCTGCCGATTACGACATGAAGGCATATGTCAATATTCAGCACGCAAACCTCTCTGTTGTTCACGATAAGTCGGTCAGCGCTACGGTGGACTTTGTCTGCATCTATCCCGCGCCGGACAGCTTCTATGACCAGGTGAACGTTCACAGAGCCGAATAAAGCCCGTAAAATCGCCAATCGCAACCGTAAGTTGACAAAATTTAAACCGATTTTCGATAGAAAGTCGGTTTTTCCTTTGCTATAATGAGAGCGCGAAAGGGGAAATGACCAATGAATTTCAGCGACAATTTACGCAATCTCCGCAAGGAAAAGGATTATTCGCAGGAATACCTTGCCGAGGTGATGAAGGTCAGCCGCCAGACCGTTTCCAAATGGGAGAACGGCAGCGCGATGCCCGACCTCAAAAAACTGACGGAGCTGGCGGAATTTTTTAATACCAATATGGATACCTTGCTCGGTATTGACGGTGCTGAAAATGTACCGCAGGCGGAAAGTATCCCGCGCGATATGGACTTTACACCGTATATGGAGCATACGGAACGCCTGTTCACAGCGCTCAGCGAAAGCCAGAAGCAAGCGGTGGAAAAGAAATATAAAACTTCGATTACCGTATTATCTGTTTGCCTTGTCATTCTGGCGCTGATTATGATTATCAACACTGTTAATATGACAAGCAATATCAATTCGCTGCGCACCCAGATGGAAACGCTTTCCTCCTCCCAGCAGGTGATTATTCAGCATCAGGACGACGAGGATGACGCCTCCTATTATGTGAATAATACGCTCCTCAGCCGTAATGACGAGAAGCCGTGGCTGGTGACGGCAAGATTCAGCTATGCGCCGCCGAGTTATGCCAACGATACCGAGGTGTCTTTTGACGTTATCTATTCGGATAATTCAATACAAAACGTGCCGATGACACTGCAAAACGGCGTGTTCCTTGCCGAAGCAGAGGTGGATTTGCTCACCGCACAGACCTGCTATATTAACGTCAACGACGGTAGCAAAACCGCCCGTTCGGAATGCGGACTGGACCTCATCTGGCAATACGTTGCCGTGAGCGGTTTTCCGAGTATGACATTTACGGAGCAGAGTACCGGTAAGCAGTATCATTATGCGTTTACCGTTCTGGACGATGAATACGGCGAGCCGCCGCGCGCTTACTTTTCCGATGCTGTCTGCGGGAAAATTGAGAAAGCGGCAATGGTTGTTGAAATCGACGGCGAGGTGACATACCGTAAAGAGCTGACCATGAAAGAGAATCATACCGGCTACAACGATATGGATAATTGGTATGCGGAGATACCGTCCTTCTCGTTTGATACCGATAAGGATGCCGAAACGCTGGAAACCTATCTGGAACTGACGGATTCCCTCGGCGTGCGTTACCGTTACTTCTCTGCCGATTGCTACTACGGCACCGAAGCGCTTGACACCAACAGCGCTATCGTCTTTCCTTCAGACGGCTTCGGACATACCGAGGTTATCGTTTACGGATAATGAATATGAACGACTGCTTCACTTCGTGTGAGGCAGTTTTTCTTTTACCAATTTGTAACTAATTTTTCCAAAATCCCACTTTACAATATCAACTGCATATATTATTATATATATGATAATTTTAATGGTTGGAGGTTGACTCTCTATGGGCGTTAAGTATAAGAGAATCCTGCTGAAATTGAGCGGGGAAGTGCTGGCAGGACCTGCCGGCAAGGGTATTGATAATGATACGGTTGTTCGCATCTGCTCCGCAGTGAAGAAGGTTGCGGATGAGGGCGTTGAAATCGGTATTGTCGTCGGCGGCGGCAACTTCTGGCGCGGCAGAACCAGCGAGCATATGGACAGAACGAGGGCCGACCATATCGGTATGCTGGCAACGGCGATGAATTCGCTTGCGCTTTGCGATGCGCTGGAGCAGCTTGGCGCTGACGTCCGCGTTCAGACGGCTATCGAGATGCGTCAAATTGCGGAGCCGTATATCCGTAACCGCGCTATCCGTCATTTTGAGAAGGGCAGAATCGTCATCTTCGGCTGCGGAACGGGCTCGCCGTTCTTCTCCACCGATACGGCGGCAGCCCTGC
>CALGGQ010000416.1 GCA_937915775.1 uncultured Clostridia bacterium
GCCTTGCCAGAAATTTCCATAAGGTAGGTGAAGTGGATGAAAAAATGACGAAAAGCTATGTCGCCACCATCGCCGAGGGCTTTGCCATCAAGGCGTATAATAAGGAGCATAAAGCAGTGTTCGTGCAGGTGGAGGAAGAGGAGATTCAACAGAATCTGACGGACAAAACGCCGGATTTCAAGCCGGATAAGGTGGACGCAATGGATCTGAGCTACGCTATCGACAATCTGTTAGACGACGAAGAACGCAACTTGGTGTATTTGAAATACACCTATAAGTTTAAGACCAGCGAGATTGCCAGAATGTATGAAACCACGGATTATTTCATCAAGAAAAAGCTGAATACGGCAATCGAAAAGCTGAAAGAATATGTGGATAAGGAGGACTGAAATGAGCGTTTTTGAAGAAGCTTGTACGATTTCCAACCGGCGCTGGGCAGCGTCTCTCCCGACGGAATTGGAAGCCGTCGAGTTCAGCAAACAGCATCAGAAAAGAATGAACATTCTTTTTGATAAAATGAGACGGGATAAATACCATCGGATGACGAGAAAAGCAACAATAGCCCTCATCGCCGCCATTCTGTTTATCTCGATGACGGTTACCGCTTTTGCGATTCCGGCAACACGAGAATTCATTATTCAAAAGTTCTTTGACCATTCGCAGTATAGCGTAGTCAATGGCGAGCAGAACGAGGTAAGTAACATAGAAATTGGATATATCCCAGCGGGGTTCAATTTGTTAAATGATTATAACGGTAGTCTTGACAAAATCTTACATTACAAAACAGCAGATAATAAATGGTTTGATATTAGCAAAACAACTTTAAAATCTAATATTGTTTTTGACACAGAAACATATTCACACGAAGAATTTGTAGAAAATGGAATTGAATATATCATTTATTACGACGGTGATATGACAGGTTGTATCTGGAACAATAAAGGATTTATATATGACATATCCGGTAATATATCCAAAGATGAACTGATAAAAATAGCGCTTTCGATTACTGAATAAGTATTAAAAGTGATAGGCGATGCCTATCACTTTTTTAATTTCACGAAAATTTGTGATTAAATATAAAGAGGAATTATATTAAATTGAAGATACAATTCCTACTTTTTCGGAAAGGAGGAAACACGATGGTTAAAAGAATTACAAGCTTGTTTCTGACGATATTAATGTTGGTTACCATTAGTAATGTTGGCTTCAATGTTTTTGCTACAGATACAGATACACCGACAGACGAGGAAATACCAGTACGTTTTTCTGTTATTTCCAGTGCTGCATACAGCATCGGTATTAGCGGACTAAAAGCAACTTGTCACGGAAGATTAACAGCTAAATACTCAACCTCGCTAACCATCAAGTTGGAATTGCAGAAAAAGAGCAGTGGTACTTACTCTACAATTAAAACTTGGACAACCAGTACAACCAGTACCAGTACCGCTTTGGAAGGTTCCAAAGTAATCAACCCGTTAAGCACCTACCGTTTGAAGGCAACCTTTACGGCAGGCAGCGAAACCGTAACCTATTACGATTATCCGTAATAGGTGATTCATCACTTTTTAATTTCCCCGGGGTGGCAGGGCGTACGCTCTGCCGCCTTTTCTATCGCATCAGCGCTTGGTACGCCTCATACCGGTCATTAAATGGAACGCCCTTTGCCCGCGAGATGGAGATGGTATCGCCGTTGCTCATCACGATAAACTGATTGCGCTTATACTTGACAATATAGTCTATGTTGATGATGAAGCTGTTATGCGGCACTAAAAATTTGACGCTGTGCAGGTGCTCCTTCCAGAAGGTCATAGAATGGCCGGCATAATAGGTGCCCTTTTTCGTGACCACCTTCGTCTTTCGGTTCTCGATTTCAATATAAATAATTTCATCCTTGCTAATGCGTATTTTGGCGCCGTCGTCTTTGAAATCAAAGCAGACGGTTTCGCTGTCCACGCGCTTAATGGCTTCCTTTAATCCCGTGAAAAAGCGGGCTTCTGTATACGGTCGTTTGTAATATCTGACCGCCTGCACGTCAAAGGAATCGTCAAGGCTTTTCGCCTGCGAGGAGATATAAATCAGCTTGATATACGGAATGGATTTCGTCAGAATTTTCCCGAGCGTAATGCCGTTGATCTCCTCCATCCCGACCTCGATAACGGCGATATCAAAGCGGATGCCGCAGGCTGCCACATCCACCGGATTGTCATAGATATAGGTATGTAAATTTATGAGTGTTTTTTTGCCGAACGCCTTTACCAGCGCCTCAATATGCGCGGCTTCCTTTTGGTCGGGATTACAGATGAGAACCTTCATACGCACCTCGGTGATACAATCGTCTAATAATGTAATCCCTTTGAAAAGAAAAAACAGAAATAGGTCGAATCAGCGTGCTTGCCGGGCGGCGTGAAAGGTGAAGCGGATGAGCTCATAGTTATAATAGCTGTATATTTCCAGCAGCAGGTCAACGGTTTTCATTTCGTCCCCTGCAAAAGCATAGACCTCTTGCTTTTGCTCTCTTATCGCTTCGCATATTTTGCCGTATTCCTCAAACTCATACAGCCTGTTTGTATTTACCAGTATGTCAAGCGGTTGATGAGAAGGGTTGACGGCAGGGTATTTTTCGGCAAAGTTTTTTCCTGCTTGGTAGGCATACACCATATCAAACAGGTTCTTTTGATTCAGCAGCCGTTCAAGTTTTTTCAGTTCATTTTTTAGCGCAATGTCCTTCACACAGGAAAAAGTAAACAGGTATTCTTTTTGGAGTTCCTCAGATCGGAAGAGCGTCGTGTAGGGAAAGAGTGTAGATCTCGGTGGTCGCCG
>CALGGQ010000417.1 GCA_937915775.1 uncultured Clostridia bacterium
ACACGTCGCCGATATAGACTCTGCCGCCGAGGAACGTACCGGTGGCAAGAATCACGGCTTTGGCGGTGAATTCCGCCTCCAGCCGCGTCACGCAGTGCCAGATTTTTTCGCTATCCTGCCACAAATCCACGATTTCGCCTTGGCGAATGTCAAGATTTTCCTGCTGCTCCAGCGTGTGCTTCATACCGGCGGAGTATTCGCGGCGGTCAATCTGCGCGCGCAGGGAATGCACGGCAGGGCCTTTGCCGAGGTTGAGCATACGGGATTGCAGGGAATATTTGTCAGCCGCCTTGCCCATCTCGCCGCCGATCGCGTCAATTTCGCGCACTAAATGTCCCTTCGACGTGCCGCCGATGGAGGGATTGCAGGGCATATTGCCCACCCAGTCCAGATTGACGGTAAACACCGCCGTGCTGACACCGAGGCGCGCCGAAGCAAGGGCAGCCTCAATCCCGGCATGCCCTGCACCAATCACGATGACATCATAGGTTCCTGCAAAGTAGTTCATAGTTAGTAGTAAGAAGTTAGTAGTTAGCGGTAGGGGCGGATATCATCCGCCCGCATACCATTGCCGTGCGCAGCACCCGACAATTACGCATTCCATTATTTTCCGACACAGAATTTACTGAATATATTGTTAACCACCTCTGCGGTGGCTTTTCTGCCTGTTAAGGACAGCAGCTCGTCCGCGGCGCTGTCAATCATCACGTTCAGCGCGTCATAGGTCATGCCGGCTTCCAGCGCCGAGAGCGCTTCGCCGATGCTGTCAAAAGCGTTCTGGCAGTTCTGCTTCTGCCGCGCATTCGCAAGCAGGGGAGCCGTCGTATCAAAATCGGCAATACCGAGCAGGTCGCCGACTGCGTCGGAAAGCCTGTCCAGCCCCTCGTCATTCTTCGCACTAATATAAACTGTTTTGTCAAACGCCGCCTCGATTTCATCCGTTTCCAGCCGCGTTGCCAAATCCGTTTTATTGAGCACGGCAATCGCCGGTCTGCCCTTACAGGTTTCGATTAAAGTCCTGTCCTCCTCGGAGAGGGGCAGGGAAGTGTCAAACACCGCGAGCACAAGCTGTGCTTCGTCAATCGCCTGCTGCGCCTTTTCCACGCCGATGCTCTCCACCAAATCCTGCGTGGCGCGCAGTCCGGCTGTATCGCGCAGGTGCAGCACCGTGCCGCCGAGGGTAATATCCTCCTCCACGATGTCGCGCGTGGTACCCTCGATATGGGTGACGATGCTTTTGTCCGTCCCTGTGAGCATATTCATCAGGCTGCTTTTGCCGACGTTCGGGCGTCCGGCAATCGCGGTCACAACGCCCTTCGTCACGGTCTGCCCGTTTTCGTAATTGTTCAGCAGGTCGCCGAGCGCCTGATAACAGGTCTGCAGCGTGGCTTTCAGCTCCTGCTCGGACAGCTCGGGGATTTCCTCATCGGGATAATCCACCCACGCCGCCATCACGGCGGAGACGTCCAGCAGCTGTTCCAGCACGCCGTTGATTTTGCGGCTGAGCGCACCCTGCAGCGCGTGGAAGGACGCCTTGAGGCTCTGCTCTCCCTCCGCGGCGATTAATGCCGCGACGGATTCCGCCTGCGTCAAATCCATTTTGCCGTTCAAAAACGCGCGCTTGGTGAATTCGCCCGCTGCGGCAGGCACAGCGCCCGCTTGCAGCACGGCTTGCAGCGTTTTCTGCACCATTAACAGTCCGCCGTGGACGGACAGCTCCGCCACATCCTCGCCCGTATAACTTTTCGGCGCGCGGAACACGAGGGCAACGGCATTGTCGGCTTTCTCGCCGTCAATGACAATGTTGCCGTATTTGGCACGGTAACCGCCGAGCGCGTTCAAATCGGAGCCGTCGGCAGGCGCAAAAACAGACGCCGCGACCGCTACCGCATTGTCGCCGCTGATTCTGACAACGCCGATGCCGCCGGGCGCGCTGCCGGTGGAAATGGCTGCAATGGTGGTTGACATAGGTTACTCCTTTAAGCTAACGGCACCTGCGGTGCGCTAACGATTCCTGCGGAATGCTAACGGTGCCTGTCGGCACGCTAACGGTTGACCTGCGGTCAACGCTATTGTTGTTTCCCGCGGAGCATCGCGAGTGCGCAGCACTCCGTTAGCGGCGAAGCCTGTTAGCGTTTGCGCAGCAAACTGTTAGCGAACGCATCGCGTTCCGTTAGCTCATTAGTTGACAAATGGCGAACGGTGTCGTTCGCCATCACTGTCAGTCCTTGTTTACTTCGATTTTGCCGAACTTCGGGAGGTCGGCTCTGTCCGCCTTCGGGGTGTAATCGGCAGGAGCGGAGGTAGTTGCCTTCGGTCTGTCGTTTCTGCCTCTGCGGCTGCCGCCATCGCGTTTCGATGCCTTCACGGCGCCGCCGACGGGCTCAATCACCACTCGTCTGTCCTGATTATAGCCGATGGAACGGGATTCCACGCCGTCAATCTCCTGCACAGCGGTGTGAATAATTCTTCTCTCATACGGATTCATCGGCTCAAAGGTGTAGCGTCTTCTGGTGCGCAGCACATAAGCGGAATTCTTCTGTGCCAGGTGGCGCAGGGTTTCGTTGCGCTTTTCTCTGTAATTGCCGATGTTAATCGTCACTCTGATATAAGCATTGCTGCTCTTTTTCATCGCCAGGGAGATGAGGTACTGAATGGAATCCAGCGTTTCACCGCGTCTGCCGATGATGATGCCGTAATCCTCGCAGGAAAGCTCCATCGTAATCACGCCCTCGCTGTAGGTGGCGTCAATCGTCGCGTCATCAATCTGCAAACCCTTGACGATATCGGCAAGGTACGCCTTGGCGTATTCCAAATCAACGGTAGCGGGGTAATCCTTCTTCGCTTCCTCTGCTTTCGGTGCAGCTTCCTTTTTGGGCTGCGGCTTCGGCTCCTCCTTCTTCACGGGCGCCTTCTTTGCCGGCTGCTCCTTCTTGGGCTGCTGCTTGTTCTGCTTGGGCTTTTTGTCCTGCTTCTTGTTTTTCTTTTCTCTCACTCCGTCGTCATAGCTTACCTTCACGCGAGCGTCGTTACCGCCGAAAAGCCCTAAAAACTTTTTCTTCGGCATCTCCAAAATCTCAATCTTAATATCAGCCATGACCGGAGCATTCAAACCGAGCTTCGCCGCGTTGGTGGCTTCCTCCACGGTTTTGCCGGTTCCGATGAACTCTTTAATCATATCTTAGTCCTTTATCTTTTTGATACTTTCTTCCCTCGAGCGTCGTTCAATCGTGTTTTCAATCATTTCTCTTGCGATGTTATATTTCGGCGGGAAGAATTTTGCCGTTACCACCTGCTGAATGACCGCAACCAGGTTGGAGATAATCCAGTAAAAGCCGACCGCTGCGGATACCTTAAAGGCAATGTAGAAGGAGAACAGCGGCATCATCAGCATCATAATCATCATTTGCTGGCTCTGCTGCGCCATGGCGGGATTCGTCTTTCTCTGAATCAGGGTGGACACAACGCTGGAAAGCAGCGAGGTCAGAAAGGCGAGAATCGGGATAATCACGATGACGCCGTCCTTCCAGTGCGGAATCTGCGTCATATCAAGCCCGAACAGGTACATATGCCGGCGGTAGTTTTCGATTGCCTCAATCTTGTCGGCAGTGAATAAATCGCCGAACTGCGTCGCCAGCGTTTCCTTATAACCGTCAAAGCCCTGTAAAAGACCTATCTGGAAATAAGCGCCGTCAAGGTTCAGCGCCTCGGCAATCGCCGTCGCGCTCTGGTCCAGGTTCGTGATACCGATAATGTACTGAATCGGGTAGTAAATAATACCGATAACGCCCATCAGAAAGACCATCTGGAATGCCATCGGCCCGCAGCCCATCTGCATCGGGTTGTGGCCCTCGCGCTGATAGAGCGCCTGCATTTCGTCATTCATCTTCTGGCGGTCGCGCGGGTCCTTAGAGCCCGCATATTTCTTCTGAATTTTTTGAATTTTCGGCTGAAGGCGCGAGGTTTTAGCCGTCTTTTTCTGCTGGCTGATATTCAGCGGGAACAGCACCAGGCGCGTTAAGATGGTGAAAATCACCAGCGCCAGGAAATACTGGTCGTTCAAAACGAACAGCAGCCCCTTCATACACTGACCGAAAACCCAGTAGAGAGGTTTAAATAACGCCCATCCGTTGGAAACACGGGTGGCAAGCGTAATCAAATCAGTTGCAAACACTTAAAATTCCTCTTCTTTGTTTCGTTTTTCTTTCTTCGGCGGAACCGGGTCGTATCCGCCCTTAAACAAGGGATTGCAGCGGGCAATCCGCGCAAGACCGAGCAGCGTGCCCTTGAGCGGACCGTGGATTTCAATCGCCTCCAGCGCATACTGGGAGCAGGTGGGAACATAGCGGCACGCACCGTGCGAAACGCGCGGTGAAATCGTGAGCTGATAGGTCCGTATCAGGAAAATCATGAGCTTTTTAATCAGACGGCTGACTGCATTCATTGATAACACCCAAAGCCTTCATATGCTTTTCCATCTGGTGCAGCACGCGCTGCATCTTTACCTCGCCGGTTTTACCTCTGGCAACGAACACAAAATCCCAGCTGCCGTCAATGCGTCCTTCCATTTGCTGAAAAGCGGCGCGAATCACGCGCCTCGCGCGGTTACGCTTCACGGCGTTGCCGATTTTTTTTGAGGTGGTGATGCCGTAGCGGCAGCCCCTTCCTCTGCGTTTCATCGCGTAGGTCACAAGGCAGTCGGACGCCCTGCTTTCCCCGCGGTAGTAAAGCCTGCGAAAATCCTTGTTTTCTTTTAAGGTTTGACTTTGCATCGTCACACCTCAGCTTTCTTAGCAATCGAATTAATAAGAAAGTCTTTTTCTGCCCTTGGCACGACGGCGAGCCAGTACTTTTCTGCCGTTTCTGGTGGACATTCTCTTGCGGAAGCCATGCTCCTTCTGAGCGTGTCTCTTCTTAGGCTGGAAGGTTCTTTTCATCTTTTTCACTCCGTTTCTCAAGATTAAACTTGTCTTAATCTATCTGTTCTCTGCGCGGCATAGCGCAGGCAATTTGCCAATTCGGAATTCGGGTTTCGAAATTCGGAATAGGGTAACCGCGCCGCAACAGACAGGCGCAATTACACTAACAGCCTTGATATTATAATTTATATAAAACAATTTGTCAACTAAAACTTGTATTTATTAAAATTATATTATATAATAACCTATATTTAGTGGTAACTATTCATATTTAACACAAGGTATTTACCGGAGGGGATAACAATGCTCGGAATCATCGGTGCTATGGATATTGAAGTAAACGCGCTGAAGGAGCAAATCACCGCGCCGCAGCATAGGCAGACGGCGGGCATTGATTTTGTCAGCGGTTATCTGGAGGGCGCTTCGGTCTGCGTGGCGCAGTGCCGTCCCGGCAAGGTAAACGCGGCGCTTTGCACACAGGCAATGCTCGACCGCTTTGCCCCGGACGCAGTGATTAACCTCGGCGTCGGCTGCTCGCTGCAAAAGGATATCGTCATCAAAAACGTTGTCGTTGCCGACGCGGTGTGCCAGTATGATTTTGACACCTCCGCC
>CALGGQ010000418.1 GCA_937915775.1 uncultured Clostridia bacterium
CGCTCTCCGGGATTACTGCATCATCACGCTGTTCCTCAACTGCGGCATGCGTCTCTCCGAGTTGGTGGGCATCGATATCAAGGATATCCATGAGGAGACCATCACCATAACCGGTAAAGGAAATAAAGAGCGCACTGTTTATCTGAATCAGGCTTGTAAGGACGCTCTGATGGCTTATATGCGCGTCAGACCGAATAACGGCGTCAAGGACCGCGCACTGTTTTTAAGCGCCAGAAATCAGCGTATCAACCCACGAACGGTTGAAGTGATGGTTAACGGATACCTTGAAAAAGCCGGTCTTGGCGGCAGAGGTCTTTCTGTTCATAAATTACGCCATACCGCCGCTACGCTGATGTACCAGCACGGAAACGTTGATTTACTGCTGCTCAAGGAAATTCTTGGGCATGAGAACCTTGGAACGACGGAGATTTACACGCATATTACCTCCGATGCGACAAGAAAAGCGATTGAAGCCAATCCCCTGTCTGACGTCAAAGCTGACTTCAGCAAGAAGAATAACGAATGATTATAGCTTTATCAGCGGCGCAATGCCATATGTTAACAATCCGTTCACAAACGCCGAGATAATCAGCAAAATAAAATACAAAAAATACTGTTTGAGATACGGTTTTACGTCACTGCGTAACGCCGTATCTTCTTTTTTTAACGATTGCAGCACTTCCCTGCTTAAATTTGAACTGGTCTGGATGCAATAGATAATTACCGTCATTAATATGGCGGATTCCGGTAAAATCAAAAGCGCACTATAACCGATTCCCTTCATTCCAAAGCTGACATAATAGTAAGCTAACTTAACGCCGATTATACACCCTGTAATAATTGGGATGCAATTAGTTAAAGTAAAACCGATGACAAATAAGCCCATTAGTACCGTTATACAAAAGAGTATCAGATACACGGAAAGACGGTTCAAAAACAACTGTAACAGCTGATTCTGCACCGTTAGATTTAACACAGTGTGAATACGAGAATTGACGGATTCTGATTGAATTCCTTCATAGATGAACGTACCGAGCAACAAACCGATCAGATAAAACAGAACGGAATAAACATAATTCTTATTAGCTTCAAACAGGCTTTGAAAATCAATTTTATGCTCCTTCATATTACACCTTAAATTTCTTGCTGTGTTTTACAGAGAGTAATCCTGTTAAAGCTGCTGCCAGCAGAATAATAACTGCCTTAACGGCAAAAAGAACCAGTGAAGTATCGTTAAAAATCACATTAAACAGGCTGTAGAGAATTAACGGTAATACGGAAATAACTCCCATCAACCAGCCGTTATTCTTAAGTCCAGTCGTTGAGATAAAGGATACGGTTATGGCGCACAGCGCGCAGATAAATAGCGAAAACACCTGCATATTTTCAAGGTCTAAATCAAGCTTATATACAATCATCGTAAATAGATAAGTAAATGCCAATAGTGACACTACTGTTGAAATAACGCACTTGACAATAAATTTTAAGAGTAACTGATTTGACTTAACAGATTTAATTTTTTTCATAAAATAACTCCCCCGCTATCCAATCAATGGATATTCGGGGGAGCTGATTTTTAGACCATTATTCTTCGATTTTCTTCTCTGCTTCCTTAGCGGTATCAGTTGCTTCCGTTAAAGCCTCTTCCTTATTTTTCTTGGCAGCCTTCTTTTCCTTTGCTGCTTCACGCGCAGCTTCCACTTCCTTCTTGTGCTGCTCTGTCTTAGTAAGGTTGGTGTTTACCGCCCAGCGCTGCAGACGCATCTTCGTTCTGTCCGCACCTGTTTCGATAACAATATCCTCTTCACGAATCTTCACAACCTTGCCGACGATGCCACCGATGGTGATGATTTCATCGCCGATTTCAAGCGAGGAGCGCATTTCCTGCTCCTCCTTCTGGCGCTTTTTCTGCGGTCTGATCATTAAGAAATACATAATCGCAACAAGCGCTACCATTAAGATAATGGATGAATAAGCGGACGCACCGCCGCCCTGCTGAGCCGTTGCACCGGAACCGGAGCCGCCGAGCAGATTAGAAAGGGTAAAGAAAGTAAAATTCATAATGAATTCCTCCTAATTTCATAATAACATTAGTAATTATAAATGATATTCCTTAGATTTGCAAGGATTATTTTAAATTCTTGTATCCAGTACATCAACGTATTCATTTTTATAATCCTCAAAGCTACCGTTTTCAATGTTCTCACGGATTTCCGACATCAAGTTATTATAGAAATGAAGATTATGAATGACGGCAAGGCGCATCGCCAGCATTTCATTTGCTTTGAATAAATGGCGCAGATAGCCGCGTGAATAATTTTGGCAGGTGGAACAAGTGCAGGTTTCATCAATCGGGTGTTCGTCGAGCTGATATTTAGCGTTATTGATATTGATGATACCCATTTTTGTGAATAGCTGACCGTGGCGGGCGTTGCGCGACGGCATTACGCAATCAAAAAGGTCCACTCCCCTGCTGACGCCTTCCAGAATGTTTCCAGGTGTACCGACACCCATCAGATAACGCGGTTTATTTTTCGGTGCATACGGTTCAACGGCGGAGATAATGCGGTACATATCCTCTTTTGGCTCGCCGACAGCAAGACCGCCGATCGCATAGCCGTCCAAATCCATCTTGGCAATCTCTTTCATATGCTCAATGCGCAGCGCATCGAAGGTGCAGCCCTGATTGATACCGAAGAGCAGCTGCTGCTTATTTATCGTTTCCGGCAGTGAATTAAGGCGCTCCATTTCCGCTTTGCAGCGCTCCAGCCAGCGCAGCGTTCTGCCGCATGATTCCTTGGCATATGGGAGCGTTGCGGGGTTTTCCACGCATTCATCAAACGCCATAGCAATAGTAGAGGCAAGGTGTGACTGAATCTGCATGCTTTCCTCCGGTCCCATAAAGATTTTTTTGCCGTCAATATGGGAATTAAAGGTCACGCCTTCCTCTTTTATCTTGTTCAGCTTGGCGAGTGAAAACACCTGAAAACCGCCGGAATCCGTTAAAATCGGTCGGCTCCAGTTGGTAAACCTATGCAGTCCGCCCATCTGATAGACAACCTCATCATTCGGTCTGACGTGCAGATGATAGGTGTTACAAAGCATGATCTGTGCGTCGACGTCCTCTAAATCACGTGTAGAAAGCCCGCCCTTGATGGCTGCTGAGGTTGCCACGTTCATAAAGCACGGCGTCTGCACCGTTCCGTGTACGGTCTCAAATACTGCCCGTCTGGCATGACCTTCTTCTTTTATAATCGTAAATTTCATATTAACCTCTTAAATAAACAGCGTGCAATCTACGGTGTTTACGGTTTATAGGAAATGAATAAACATCGTGTCATTTTGCATAATCATAACATAAAAATCGAATAGGTGCAAGAAATACCTGCACCTATCAATTAGAATAAGTCGCTGTGTGTTCCTGTACGGAGTAGTTCCAAAACAAGTCTGTCAGGATACTTTTTATAGATAAGCAGCCAATCAGGTTTAATATGGCACTCTCGAACATTACTGCTTTTGGTAAAATTAATTAGAGCGTGATCTCTATACTTTTGAGGAAGGACCTCTTCATTTGATAACAAATTGATGACTTTAACTAATTCGTTAATATCGTAGTTTCTCTTTAGGGCGAGCTTATAATCTTTTTTAAACTGTCCTGTATATTCAACTCTAAGCATTTAACGACTCCATTAATTCATCAATAGTATTAAAAGGACCGTAGACATCAATACCCTTATCTGCATTTTCAATAGCGGCAACAGTAACTGCGTTGGGCACTTCAGTTGTGATTTCAAAAGGTATTCTATGCTCTCTAACTACTGTTTTTGCAAACATATTAAAAGCGGAGCTGACTGAAATACCTATTTCCTCACAAAATGCATTAAATTGTTTCTTCGTATTTTCGTCCATACGAATGTTTACATTAGTTTGAGCCATATTAGCACCACCTTTCAATAATATTATATGCATAATTAAATAAAATGTCAATAATTATCTATCATATTAATAGATAAATCATAGAATTAGTGTGCAATCACCGAATGAAAAGAATCGATAGCGTTCATTAACTGCTTCCTTATACGCATTCATCACGGTATCATAACCGGCAAAAGCAGCAATCAGCATAATCAGCGTGCTCTCAGGTAGATGAAAATTGGTTACCAGCGCGTCGATGCACTTGAATTCATAGCCGGGATAGATAAAGATGCTGGTGTCGTCCTCATCCTCTTGAATACAGCCGTATTTAGTAGCGACAGATTCCAACGTTCTTGTGGAGGTCGTACCGACGCTGATGACCTTGTGTCCGTTCTTCTTTGTAGCATTGATTAAATCCGCGGTTTCCTTCGATAACTGATAATGCTCGCTGTGCATTTTATGCTTTGTTACATCGTCAACCTTAACGGGACGAAACGTTCCAAGCCCAACGTGAAGCGTAACGTAGCCGATGTTAACGCCCTTAGCCTTGATTTTTTCAAGCATTTCCTCGGTAAAATGCAGTCCTGCCGTCGGTGCGGCGGCGGAGCCAAGCTCTCGGGAATACACAGTCTGGTAACGCTCGCCGTTTTTGAGTTCCTCCGTAATGTAGGGCGGCAGCGGCATTTTGCCGATTTTATCAAGGATATTATAAATCTCTTTTGAATCGCAATGAAAACGCACAAAGCGGTTTCCGTCCTCAGCAACGTCCTCAACAGTAGCGTCAACCAGCCCGTCGCCAAAAGAAAACGTCGTTCCGACTTTGGCGCGCTTACCGGGTTTGCAAAGACATTCCCAGATATTGTTTTCCTTTTGCTTGAGCAGCAGGAATTCAACGACGGCGCCGGTATCTTTTTTCACGCCGTAAATTCTCGCAGGAATGACTCTTGTATCATTCAGTATCAGGCAGTCGCCGGGGTTCAGATAATCAATTAAATCCCTGAAAATTTTATGCTCCAGCCGTCCGTCCTCTTTATGAATCACCATCAGCCGTGAAGCGTCACGCGGTTCCATCGGCGTCTGCGCGATTAATTCTTGTGGAAGTTCATAGAAAAAATCCGATGTTTTCATTAATATTCTCCAAATATAATAATTGACATAACACTACAGGAAGTGATATGATAAAGTGAAAAACAATATATATAGTAATATAATATTAATTGCGGTATGTTCATATATTATATTGCAAAGTGAAAAATATATCAAGTTGTTAGGAGAATATTTTTATGAAAATGTACAAGGTCGGAATTGTGGGCGCCACGGGAATGGTTGGTCAGCGCTTTATGACGCTGCTGGAGAACCATCCGTGGTTTGACGTAAAGGTGCTTGCTGCTTCCGCAAGAAGCGCCGGCAAAACATATGAGGAAGCTATCGGCAGCAAATGGTGTATGGATACGCCGCTTGCCGAAAAATATAAAAAGATGGTCGTGATGGATGCGACCAATGATATTGAGGCTATTACCACACAGGTTGATTTCGTCTTTTGTGCGGTCAATATGAAAAAGGATGAGATAAAAGCACTGGAGGAGGAATACGCAAAGCACGAATGCCCCGTTGTTTCCAACAACTCGGCGCACCGGTTTACTGATGACGTGCCGATGGTGGTGCCGGAGCTGAATGCGCAGCATATCAATATCATCCCGTCTCAGAGAAAGCGTCTCGGCACCAAAAGAGGCTTCATCGCCGTAAAATCCAACTGCTCGCTGCAGTCCTATGTTCCGGCACTGTTTCCGCTGCACAAAAAATACGGTGTAAAGGACGTTCTGGTCTGCACCTATCAGGCAATCAGCGGCGCAGGAAAAACGTTTGAAACCTGGCCGGATATGATTGATAACGTCATTCCCTTCATCGGCGGCGAAGAGGAAAAGAGCGAAAAAGAGCCGCTGAAGCTCTGGGGGAATATTGAAGGCGATAAGATTGTTTCTGCTACAGAGCCGCATTTCACGGCACAGTGTATCCGTGTTCCCGTTTCCAACGGTCACCTCGGTGCTGTATTTGTACGCTTTGAAAACAAGCCGAGCAAGGAAGAAATGATTGAATGCTGGAATCAATTCAGCGGCAGAGCGCAGGAACTGGAGCTCCCCTCCGCTCCGAAACAGTTTTTACACTACTTCACCGAAGATGACAGACCGCAGATTAAATCAGAAAGAATGCTGGAAAACGGTATGGCGGTTTCCATCGGCAGACTGCGCGAGGACACCCAGTACGATTATAAATTTGTTTGTCTTTCTCACAACACACTGCGCGGTGCAGCCGGCGGCGCTGTTTTGCTGGCTGAGCTGCTTGCCGCAGAAGGCTATATGAACTGAAAACCCGCTTGACTGAAAGGAGAAACTAATGAAAGAACCTATCTTTACAGGCTCCGGTGTAGCCATTATCACCCCGATGCACGAGGACAGAACCATTAATTTTGAAGC
>CALGGQ010000419.1 GCA_937915775.1 uncultured Clostridia bacterium
TAAATTATGATATTTTAAGAAAGTAACGGAGGTAGAAAAATGCAGCTTTCATCCAACAGGGAAAACAACCGACTGGTCCTTTCGGTTTCGGGCAGAGTGGATACCGTCACAGCGCCCGAGCTGGAAAAGTGTATCAATGACAACATGGAAGGCGTAACCGAACTGATTCTTGATTTAAAAGATATGACGTACACCTCCTCAGCCGGTCTGCGCGTGCTGTTAAAGGCGCAAAAGCTGATGAACAAGCAGGGCGCCATGAAGCTTGTCAACGTAAACAGCGATGTGATGGAAGTGCTGGAGATGACCGGCTTTACCGATATTTTAACGATAGAGTAAAACGATGAAAAGAATAAAAAAGCTTCGCTCCAATCTGGCGTTTAACATCATCAGCGCCGTTGTGCTGCTTCTGGTGGTGTTCAGCCTGATTGTGAGCGTGATAGGCTATGTGAGTTTCACCAACGCCTTTGAAAGAGAATACAGAGATACGACTGCCAGTATGGCGGATACGGCAACTACGCTGGTCAACGGTGACCGTATTGACGCTTATCTCGCGGATGGCGGTCAGTCGGAGGATTACCGGCAGACTAAAGAGGCGCTTGATACCTTCTGTAAGCGGATGAACGTCTCCCTCGTCTATGTCATCAAGGTGGATACAACGGATTACGGCCGCTTTACTTCCGTCTTTAATTCTGTTGGCGAAAATACACCGTATACGCCGTGGGAAATCGGCTATCAGCAGGATACGACGAATGAAACTTACGCTCAACTGTATCAAGAGATATACGCCGGCACTACGCAGTACGGAACGGTTTACCGCACCTCTAAGCTGAACGGCGCGCCGCCGCATATCACGACCTTAGTGCCTGTTAAAAATTCGCAGGGCGAAGTGGTCAGCCTTCTGTGTATTCAGCGCCCGATGCAGGAGCTGCGGGACGCCAGAAAGCCGTATCTCATCAATATCGCTATTTCTGCGGTTATCCTTGCTGTTTTGGTATCAATGACCTATGCTGTATATATCCGTAAGGAATTTGTGAATCCGCTCAGGCGCGTTTCGGAGGAAACAGCCCGTTTTGCCAAGGAAAACAAACAGGGCGAAACGCTCGGCACCGTCAGCAAGATTAACGAAATCGCTACCCTCGGTCATGCCATTGACGATATGGAATCCGAGATGCTCAATTATATTGATAACCTCACCTCCGTGACGGCGGAAAAGGAACGTATCGGCGCCGAGCTTTCTATCGCCGGCACGATTCAGGAAAACTCAATTCCCAATATCTTTCCCGCTTTTCCGGCAAGAGAGGATTTTGATATCTTTGCTTCCATGACCCCTGCCAAAGAGGTCGGCGGCGATTTCTATAATTTCTTCCTGGTGGATGACGACCACCTTGCCGTTGTGATGGCGGATGTTTCGGGCAAGGGAATTCCGGCGGCGCTTGGTGAACTGGGCGGCGATTTCGGGGGTCCAG
>CALGGQ010000420.1 GCA_937915775.1 uncultured Clostridia bacterium
TGACTGGAGTTCAGACGTGTGCTCTTCCGATCTCTATTTAATCAAACATCCTGCTTCCGGTGAGCCGGAAGAGACAGATTATGAGAATGCTGCAGCTTAATTTTTTTGATGGGGTAGGCAGTATTGAAAGAATTGCCCCAAAATGTGTCAAAAGAGCAGAACAGTTTGATGCACGCAGACAGTATGACAGATATATTGACTTGTATGAGGAGATGCTGAATGAATGAATTACAGCAGTGCGAGTTTTCTATTCTGAAATCCTTTATTGATATTTGCGAGCGACTGAAACTGAACTATTATCTTGTTTGCGGCTCGGCTTTGGGGGCTGTTAAGTATCAGGGGTTTATACCTTGGGATGATGATGTTGATGTGGCGCTGCTGCGCGAGGATTATGAGATCTTTGTTGAAAAAGCACCCCAGCTTTTTCCGGAGCATTTGTTCCTTCAGAATCATTACTCGGAGCCTGCATGCCCTTTTATCTATTCCAAGCTGCGCGATTCCAATACGGCTTTTATTGAGAAATCAAGTGCTGATTTGCCGATACATCAGGGCGTATACATTGATATTTTTCCGTTGGACGGTTATCCCGACAGTAACTTTGCGGCGCTGCTGTTTGAAAGCAAAAAGTTCATTTATCACAGACTGCTGGTGGCTGTCTATCAGCAGCCGACGCGCTTAAAAGCATTGTTGGCACTTCCGTTCAGATTGCTCGGTGTCAGGCGCTGGTATCCCCACGTTACAGAGCGCTACTGTCAGTTGGTAAAAAAGTATAAAACGGCGGCTTCCTCATTGTACTGCAATCACGGTAACTGGCAGGGCAGACTGGAATATGCTCCGAAGGAGCAGTACCAAAACGGTACAGATGCTTATTTTGAGGGATTAAAAGTAAGAATTCCCGAAAACTATGATGAATACCTGACGCAGAAGTACGGCGACTGGCGTGCTGATTTACCTGCCGATGAGCAGAGGGGACATCATTTTTATCTCGTTTGTGACTTAGAAAAATCATATGTTAACTATGTGAAATAATTTCTTTTGAAAGGGGCGGTCATCATCGATGCGATCATGAACTGGCTGAGAGCAGACCATCATATGCTGATGGTAGTGCTGCTTGCCGGAACGGTTTTTACCTATTTTTGGTTTCTTCATTATAAAGAAAAATTGCGCTTTAACGGTTTGACCGCTCTCGTTGCTGCCATTGTGCATACGATTTACGGTGTGCTGTGCGTGACGGTGTTTGCCGTTATTGAAACGATGAACATCAAAAACTTCGGTAATCTGAGCATTTTCGGCGCCACATTTTTTATGCCGTTGCTGTTCTTTGTATTTGCCAAGCTCGGCAAGCGCAGTGCGGCAGATGTCTTTGATATCGGAACGGTGAGCATGATGTTTACTTTGATGTGCTCGCGGTTTAACTGCCTGGTTTCGGGCTGCTGTTACGGCATCAGCTTTTTTAACAGTCCTACGCTGCGCTGGCCGACAAGAGAAGCAGAAATCGTGTTTTATGTGGTGTTAATTCTTGTTTTGGCGCTCAGAATGAAGAAAAACCAAAGCGGCGGAACGAATTACCCGATTTACATGATAGCCTACGGTATCTTTCGCTTTATCGTTGAATGGGTGCGGCATTACGACGGAAATTCCGTTGTTCACAAGGCACACGTCTGGGCATTGATATCGCTTGCCTTAGGCATCAGTATTCTTGTTGAGATGAAGGCAGCGAAAAATAAGAATTCACGGCAGAAGTCTTAGAAATCACGGCATTGATGATTGCCGTAAAGACCTTTCCAAAGTTGACCGGCGGTTGCGGATGCAGGGAATATGTCTGAGGGAGGACAATGTGAAGCGCAAGCCCATTATCATTCTCTTGCTTACGGCTGTTTTATTGTCAGCATTGTTCGGCTGTTCTTCAGAAAAGCAAGTGAAAAACACGGTATCTCAAAGCAGTGCTCTTTTTACCGTTGATGAAGCCAATCCTGATTGGTTAATGATTGAAACCGACTACGGCGATATCAGGATTTCCAGAACCTATGAAGAGGTTATCCGTTACGAAGAAGAGCACAGCGCTGACAGTACAAAATATGTATTTTATGCGATACCCGATGAGGACATTGATATAGAGATTTATACCGTGATCTTTTCTTTGAAGGAGCCTGAGGATAAAGCCTCGTATATCGGTTCCTTTAACGGAAAGAACGGCGAACGGGTTTATGCCTCTTATATTATGGAAGACAACATAAACCTCGGTCAGACCGACGCGGGAATTGACGATCTTGTATATGCTGCTCAGGAAACGGTTAATGATATTATCCACTGTGTTGAACAGTTTCCGGGCTTTGAATAAAAAAGGAGTGATAGAATGAATAAGAAGCGTAGTTTTGTCTCCGTAGTTTTATCTTTGTTTGTTGCGTTCAGTATGATTTGCAGCAGCGTAATTCCTGCTATGGCGGCAGAAGTTGACACTTCGGATTATGACGCTTTTGTAGCCAATCTGGAGGTTTTAGAGGACTATGCTCACGACTATGTGCAGACAAAAACCTCTGAAAACGAAATTCAGATTGTGATGAATTACGTCAGAACGGGTGTTGCAAAGTATACCACCAGCTCGTGGCAAATTCTGGCAGGTGCTGAGAATACAGCGTTTACGCAGTATGTTGCCGAAAAGGATGCTGAAAACAACACTACCGCGAGCGCTTTAAAAAGCATTTTGGATGAGTATACAATTTCCAACGGTGACATTATTGACCTGCGTCATATGTTCGGCAGCATGGATGTTGCTTACTATTCTATGGCACAGGGCGCCAGCACTTCTCTTGTTCAGGCGAGAGCGGACCTTTCCAGCTGGGCGGGCGACGTCTGTGATCTGATGCTCGTTTCCGGTAAGGATAACAGCATTGTCAGCGAGGACTTTGAGGAATATGTTTCAAATATTTACAATAAGTACCTTGGTGAGGATTATGACTATGCTTTCGGTCAGGATGATATCTACGGCGATTTGGACGCCTTTTATATCCTCGACCAGCTCAACAGCTCCGATAAAAGAATCAGCCAGGTGATGCGGGAATACTTCACGGAAACCCTGACGGATGAAATGCGTGTGGATTATTTTGTGACAAATCGTTTTAACGGCGTTCGTTCCAGAAACGATATCCGTCTGATGGTGTATAGAGCCTATACCAAAAATCAGCTGATGTATACGCTCGAATGTTCCCGTTCGCTCCAGAATAAGCATGAATTAAGAACAGCTTGTCTTTATGCTTTTGCCGATTATCTGTTCCTTCTTGCCGGTGATCCGGATGCACCGGATACCGTCGGAGAAGAGGAAGAGCCGGCTTCCGATAACGAGTATTATTCCGTCTTTAACACGGCTTCCTCCAATTTGGCTCCCGGTATCAAGCAGGAAATCAAATACGCCATCAGCAAGGATAATAAGCAGATGGTTTATTACATAGCGAATATTGATATTAACAGAGACGATGTCAATATCTATGCAAACTATAACAATAACGATCCTACAGCATGGGCGATGTCGCGTACAACAGATCAGATGGCTGCTATCCAGGCAAAGCACACCAATCCTGAGGATACAGAGAATTATGTTGAAAATTATAACGTTATTCTCGGTACCAATGCCGACTTTTATAATATGAGCAACGGTAAGCCAAGCGGTGCGCTGGTGATGAACGGCGTGCAATATTGCGAGCACAATTACCGTGCCGACCGCGGCTTCTTTGCCATTCTGAAGGACGGAACGCCTGTCATCGGTTCCGGCACTGATTGGGATGAGGTTGCCGGCGATGTGCAGGAGGCTGTCGGCGGCAGCGTTGTGCTCATTCGTCACGGTGAGGTTGTGGATGCTAATATTTCCGATTATTATGGCAACAGAGCACCGCGAACCTGCGTAGGCATTACCGTTGAAGGCAAAATTGTTCTGATGGTGCTTGACGGCCGTCAGGAGCCGTTCTCTGCAGGCGGTAATACGGCAGAAATTGCCCAAATTATGCTTGACGCAGGCTGCGTGGAAGCAATCAACCTTGACGGCGGCGGTTCCTCAACCTTCGCGGCAAAGCAGGAAGGTGCCGATGAGGTAACGATTGTCAACCGTCCGTCCGATGGTTATGAGCGTTCCGTCAGTTCCTCGCTTGTGGTTGTTTCCACAGCAGAACCGTCCAACAAGTTTGACCATGTTCTGGTTGAAACGGCAACAGATTATTTGACGGTCAACAGCTCCTTACCTTTGACGCTGAACGGCGTCAGCACCACCGGCAACTCGGCTGAGATTCCGGAAAATACGGTTTATCAGCTCTCCGATAATTCCGTCGGTCACATTGAGAATGACGTGTTCTATGCAGACCGTGAAGGCGTGGTTGAACTCTCCGTCTACAGCGACGGAGCAGTAATCGGTACGAAAACACTGAATGTAGTGACCCCAGACCGTGTTTTCTTCTCCAAAACCAGTATGGATGTTATCTACGGTAAGAGCATTACACTGCCGATTAACGCTTCCTATAACGGTAATGCCGTAACGATTAATTCTGGTGATATTTTCTTCCAGCTCAGCAACAATAAAGCGGGTACCTTTGACGGCTTTGATTTTCACGCTGCAGAGGATAGCGGACTGAATAATATTACGGTTACCGCGATGCTTAGTGCTGATTTCGCTATTAAAGCGATGATATCCCTTTCCATTTATGAAGAGGGCGCTGCCATCTTTGATTTTGATAACGCGATGTACGGCGACAGAATGCTTTCCTGGAACCGATATGTTACCAATTCCACGACACGTGATAATAAGGTTTACTATATCGTTAAGGAAGGCGAAGATATGACGGCGGAGTATACCTTCGGTATTGATATGCGCTCCGTTCCGATTCCGTCTCAGCTGCTGGACTTACTCTATATGGTTGCCGGCGGCGACGTTGATGGTGTTTCCGCATGGATGTTCCTGCTGCAGTTGGCAGAGAGAGTCAGCCCGCTGACGCATGTATCTGTTTCAATGAATTTCACACCGGATGTTGAAGTGGATATCTCCAATATCACGGTTGTCAGCGATTACTTTACGCTGGAAAATCCGATCTACGATCCGATTGAAAACAAGTTAACGTTAGAAGCTTACTGGATTAAACAGTCCGCTGCAATTCCCGAGGATACAGCGAATCCGATTTGTATTGTCAGTGGCATCAAAGTGACGCCCCGTGATACTGCTTACTGGGAGAACGGTAACGATCTGATTGTGCCGATTACCGGTAAACTGCATTATTGGATTGGTCTGAGAACCTCTCAGCTCTATAATATGTCACAAGACCCTGCTTTCCAGCAGATGTACGGTATTTACGATTACGATAATTCTGCTAACCTTGCCAATGATAAAGGCGGTTTCTTCGAGATGGATTATCTTGATTTTGATGACACCTATCAGCTTAACAAGGAGATTAAGCAGGGCTGGAGAGATTTCTACGACGGGCTGTATTACTTTGTTGATAATGCACCGCTCACCGGCATACAGAAACTGCCTGACAGAGACAATCCTGAAATTGAATACTTTTATGATTTAGGCGACAACGGTATCTGCCGCGGCAAAGTCAGCGGCTTATTCGAATTGGACGGCGATACCTACTACGCGATAAACGGTGTGCCGCGTATCGGCTGGTTTGCGATTGATGCGGATAACTATTATTTTGACGCTGAGGGCAGAGCAGTTGACGGTGAACAGACTATCGACGGGTATCACTTCCTGTTTGAAAATAACATTCTCAAGGAAGGGCAGTTCGTTAAGGACGGCGATCGTTATAAATACCGCTGGGCGGATAGTTTTATGATCCGTTCCTGGTTCGAGTATCAGGGCAAAACCTATTATGTCAATTCCGACCGCCGTACAGAAAAAGGCTTAACACTGATTTCCCTTTCCAATAACGGTTACTCTGTACATCTCTTTGACGATGACGGATCGCTGATTCATACTTATACTGATGAGGGACTGGTAACCGATGGCGATTTGATTGTTTATGTGAAGGATGGCGTGGCACAGTATCAGGGCTTGGTACAGGCAGAGGACGGAAGTATTTATTACATTAACAGTACCAGAAGAGCCGTTAAGGATTGTACCTATTCTATCACAGCGGCTAAGACCAATGGCATTCTTCCTGCCGGTACCTATCAGTTCGGACCGGACGGTAAGCTGATTGTGGAAAACACAGAGGCTAAGAACGGACTGTGCTTTGATGATGACGGCGAAATCAGATATTATGTCAATGGTGTCGCACAGTATCAGGGATTAGTCCAGGCGGAGGACGGCAGCATTTACTATATCAACAGTAGCAAGAAAGCTGTTAAGAACTGTTCCTATGCTATTACTGCCGCAAAAACAAACGGCATTCTTCCTGCCGGTACATATGAGTTCGGTGCAGACGGCAAGCTTATTGTTGTAGAGGCTGAGCGTGTATGGATTTCAAGCGATACGAAGGGTACTGCTTCATCCTTCGGCGTTGGTGGCGCCGACGTGTATGCCGTCAACGCTGCCGGTGAGGTAATTGCTCAGACCTTAACAAACGACAGCAACGATTACGATGAGTGCGGCAAGTTCAGCATTCTGGTTCCGGCAAGCACCACTCAGCTTTATGTCGGTAATCCGTCACAGGGCGCAGATACCATCGTTAACCGTGGCTTTACTGTTAGCGGTTTCAAAAATGTTTCCAATGTTAGTTTTGCAGTTGTAACCTGCGATTACAATGATGATGGTTATATCAATATTGTTGATAAAGCCAATTTCAATGGCTATCTGAAAGGTGAATACAACAGCTTTGCAGATTTTAACGGCGACGGATTTGTTAACGTTGTTGATAAGGCGTGCTTCAATGGCTTGTTGAAGACGGGCAGTGAAGGCGTTGTTTATGAAAAGGTATTATCCTTCTGATAACTTAAGATTAGGTGAAGTAACTTATGAAAATTGTTCATGTTGCTGCGAGTATTCCTTATAATGACTACTGGGGATATCAAGATAATTTACTTCCTAAGTATCAAATAAAACTCGGACACACGGTAACGCTGATTGCTACAAATTATATATTGACAGATAACGGTAACCAAGAGGTACCGTGTGACGAGTATGACTTAACTGACGGTACACACATTGTACGACTTCCGTTAAAAAGGTATTATCCTTCGGTAATGACGCACGTAAATGATCAGCTCGTTGGTCTTTATAGGATATTGTGCCGTGAAAAGCCTGATTTTATATTTTTTCATGGCATCTGCAGTATTTCTATCCGAGATGTGATTCGCTATAAAAAAAGAGTTAATCCGCAGTGTGTTATCGTTCAGGATAATCATCTGGACTATAATATTGGTCATTCCAGCACCGGTATAAAAAAGTACATACTCAGATCTTATTATCGCATTATCAATCGATATTCTGTGCATTATGTCAGCAAGATTTACGGTGTTACACCGTGGCGTAAAACATATGCCGAGGATTACTTCGGTGTTCCTGCCGATAAGACCGATGTCTTGATTATGGGAGCGGATGATGAAAAAATAGATTTTAGAAACCGTGATAGCATCCGTCAAAAAATTCGTTCAATATACCAATTAAAAGACGATGATTTTTTCAAACAAAAAGCCGATTTAAAAATAATTTTAATAGGTGATTCAGCCGTTGGTAAATCAAAGTAAGTACAAATATATAAAAAATATAATAGATTACTCGATCGATTTTTATTAGATAACTACGAAGAAATAACAAATTCAACTCATGCATTGATAATATATAAATATAAATATAAAAATAAAGATGGTACTGAATTAATGGTAGATATATGGGACACAGCAGGCCAGGAAGTTTTTATGACAATGCATCCAGCTTATTACTTTGAAGCCAATGCTGCCCTTTTAGTTTTCGACACAACGAGAAAAATCACTTATAAAAATTGTCTCAAATGGTATAATGAATTTAGAGAACAATGTC
>CALGGQ010000421.1 GCA_937915775.1 uncultured Clostridia bacterium
CACGGCTTCCCTGTCAAACGGGACCTCCTCCGATTCCTGGACACTGTCAAAGTTGTTGACAAAGAAGACGCCGTTTTTGACGGCAATATTGTCAAAGATCATTTTCCGGATCGTGACCCACTGCCAATGCACGTGGTTCATGGGCACCACCTCGGAGATATAGGCAGAAAATTCATTGCGCCATTTAAAGCCCTTCCGCGTGTCGGTCAGGGTCTTTCCCAGGATATACCAGATGTCATCCGTCATTCGGCTGACCTTCATGGCCACGGCCCAGAGATTTAAGTTCTCCTTCCAGATCGTCTCCAGCTGGATATCTTCCGGGTGATGGGAATAATATTTCAGCTTTTCCGATATGACGGACTGCAGCACGTAATACACCTGCCCGTCGCGGGCGAGTTCCCGGCTGACAGCCTCTCTGACCAGTTCATCATCATATTCCATGACATAGGTCTGGATCGGCATCCGGTCCAACGGTGGTTCCCGCAGCATGCTCATGTCGCGAATTCCGATCAGGCTCATGTGGAGCGTCCGCGGAATCGGCGTGGCGCTCATCACCATTAAGTGCGGGCTTTCGCTCTTCATCGCCAGGTTAGCGCGCTGTTCCACCCCGAAACGGTGCTGCTCGTCTGTGATGACAAGCGCCAGGTTTTTGAATTCCACGTCGTTTTGAATCAGCGCGTGTGTACCAACGATTAAGTCTATTTCGCCGCTGAGCAGCGCTTCCTTGATTTCGCGCTTTTCCTTTGCCTTCGTTGAGCCGGTCAGCAGCGCAATGCGGATGCCTGTGCCGTCAAACAGCTTACTGAGTGAGGCAAAATGCTGCGCTGCCAAAATTTCTGTCGGCGCCATCATCGCCGCCTGGTAGCCGTTTTTCACAGCGGTGTGCATGACGGCGGCCGCCACGGCGGTCTTGCCGGAGCCGACGTCGCCCTGAATCAGGCGGTTCATTGCGGTCTTGCCCATCATATCGCCGATGCAGTCGCTCACAGCCCGTTTCTGTGCGTTCGTCGGCGTAAAGGGGAGCAGTGAATAGAATTCGCTCGAATAATCTTTCTGCACAACTAACTTATTTGTTGCTTGTTTTTTATCTTTTAGCTTTAGTAATCCAAGCTGAAGCGTTAGCAATTCTTCAAAAATCAACCGCTTTCGCGCGATTTCTGCACATTGATAATGATCCGGAAAATGAATCTGGCGGATGGCGTAATCCAGCGAGCACAGGTCGTACTGCGCGCGGATTTCATCGCTCAGCGTTTCTTCAAATAACTCAATTTTATCGAGCGCCGCCTTGACAACCTTGGCAATGGCTTTGGAATTCAGACTTTCCGTCGCACTGTAAATCGGGTGAATGCCCACGGCAGTCTCTCCCTTTTCAATCTGCGGTGAACTCATAGATACCTTGGTGAACGTCTTTTCCACCTTGCCGTACAGCAGGTAATCGTCAAAGGTTCGCAGCGCTTTGGCAAGGTATTTGTTGTTAAAAATCGTGACGTGAATGACGCTTTCACCGTCGGAAAAATTGCATTTATACAGTGTTAAGCCCTTGCGAATCAGCGATTCCTTGACGGGCGTAATCATCGTTGCCTTGATAACCGCCGTTTCGCCGTCGGCGCATGCGGAAACGAGCTTGGTTTGGCTCCAGTCCTGGTACTTGCGGGGATAGTATTTAATTAAATCGTCAACGCTGAAAATGCCCAGCTTATGAAACAGCTGAGCCCGCTTTTCGCCGACGCCTTTAATGTACTGAATACTGTAATCCTCTGGGTTCATCATATCAGTTGTAATACCAATCCTCTATATTGGAAAAATAGTTGCCCGTATAGCCCTGCATATCGCCGTGCAGCGACTTGGAATAGCAGATCATACCCTGGCGGTAAAGCAGGGGAATAAACGGCATTTCTTTGGAAAAGTCCAGGATGAACTTGCCGATTTCATTGTCGCCGCTCAGATACCCGAGGTAGGAAGCTGCCGCCGCGCTGTTTTCCAGGTCTATGCCCATGGAAGTGGCACCGCCGTTTGTGAAAAAACTGCGCAGGCTCATATCTGCCGTCAGCTGCGTTTCGCCGATGTAAATGTTGAAACTGCTGTTCTCCGCTTTTGACTGGAAGTTCTGCAGCATTTCGCGGTTAATCGTCACCGTGAAGCCGACTGCCTCAAGCTGCTGCTTGAGCAGCTGTGCCGCCGCCGTTTTTCCCTCGTTTGTGCTGGTGAGGATATCAATCGTCAAATCCTCTGCCTTAATGCCGCTCTGCGCAATCGCCTGCTTGGCTGCCGTCACATCGGCGTTGGCGCTGAAAATCACTGTCTGCCTGCCGAGCTGGCATGCCGGATTGAATACGGACAGCGCGCTTTTCGCGTAGCCGCGGTAGGCGCTTTTGACGAGTGTGTCGCGGTCAACGGCAAGGGCAATCGCCTTGCGGATGTTCTCGTTTTTCGTAATACCTGCTTGCGAGTTGATGCCGATATACACAAGGTTGTTGAGCGCAACCGCCTTTTTATTGCTCTGAATTTTCGCTTTGCTGCCCGTGCTCATATCACGAAAGGCAAAGCTGATATTGCCGATGTTGATGGCGTTTTCAATGGATTCCGCCGAGGTGATATTGACGAGCGGAATGCGTGTGAAGTGCGGATGAAAATCCGTCTTTTTATCATTGGCTTCAAGGTACACGTTGCCGTCGCCCTCGCCGAAACGGTAGCGCCCGCTGCCGATGGGGTAACCGGCGTCGTCCGTGCCGTCCTTCGCAATCGCAAAGGTGAGCAGGCTGAGCGCGTTCGGATTCGGGTAGCTCAACTCAAAGCGGATAATCGTGTCGCTGACCTTGCTTGCCGAAGCAATGCCCCTCAGCGCATTGCCCCAGTGCGGCGAATCCTTCGCCTTTTCAAAGGAAGCAATCACACTGTCAGCGGTGAGCGGCGTGCCGTCCGAAAACGTGTTGCCGAGCCCGATGGTGACCTCCAGCGTCTCGCTGTCCGTAAAGGTGTAGCCGGTGGCGAGCATCGGCTGCGGTGCAAAAGCGGTGTCGGGCACAAACAGCTGTTCAAACACCAGCGTCTGCAGCACCTGGTTATTCAGTGTTTCGGTTTTAAACGGGTCAAGCGAATCCGATTTGGAATAACTGAGTTTAAAATTCGTGGTGTCCGCTGCCGGCTCGGTGACGGCTTCTGTGACAGCGGCAGTGGTGGATGCCGTCTGCTCCTCGGGCTTTTGCGTGCAGGCTGCCAGGCTGACTGCCATTGCCAGCGCCAGCAGCATTGCCGTTAGTTTTTTCATTATCTTCTGAACCTTTCTATCTGAACGGTTTTACCTGTTTTGTTGTCGATTTCAAAATAGCAGCCTTCTATCGTACACGGACCGTCCGCGTTCACAAAGCGCACGGGCAGATTGGTTTTCATCTTGCGGATTGCGATTTCCGGCTCGATGCCGAGCACGGAATAATACGGTCCCGTCATGCCGAGGTCGGTGATGTAACCCGTTCCGCAGGGCAGAATCTGTTCGTCGGAGGTCTGGACGTGCGTGTGCGTGCCGAACAGAGCGGAAATTTTGCCGTCAA
>CALGGQ010000422.1 GCA_937915775.1 uncultured Clostridia bacterium
CAGCGTGTCGAAATCTGTTCTGTAGGTTTTTCGACACGCTGAGACCTGCAGAACGTCTGCAGGTCTTTCTTCTTTTATTCAATCTCGATTTTGAAGCACAGCGGTTTGTCGCTTTGATAGCCGTTGGTATGAATGACCATTTCGTCGTCGTTTCGCTCAAAGGCAAGGTGCTCGCCGTTTGCCAGCAGCGTGACCTCGCGCACAAGGAAATCGTGCGGATTGCGTTTGTGAAATGCCTTGATTTTAACGTCGCTTCCGTCCGGCCGCATTTGGAACGCATAAACAAAACTGTTTTTGTAGGTGAAGCGGAAGTCCTTGGCGGTGAACTGCTTTTCCTCGTTGTCCTTGAAGAAGCCGCCCTCGTTATTGACCTCTCCCTCGCCGAACTGCTGCCAGAACGTCGTGCCGTAAATGCCCTCGCCGTTCACTGCCATCCACTCGCCGATCTCCGTCAGAACGGCGGTTTCCTCATCGGTAATGGTGCCGTCTGATTTGGGACCGACGTTGAGCAGCAGCATGCCGTTTTTGCTGACGATGTCGATTAAATCGCAGATAATCTGCCGCGCGTTTTTATATTCGTTATCGGCGCGGTAGCCCCACGAATGCTTGCCGATGGCAGTATCCGTCTGCCACGGAATGGGGGAGATACCTGTCAGCGCGCCGCGCTCCACGTCAAAGGTGGCAACCGTCGGCGGGAATGCCTGGTGCTTATAGTTAATCGTGACCTCCTTGCCCCATTCTTCCGCTCGGTTATAATAGTAAGCCGCGATTTTTTTCAGATAGGGCTTGAAGGTGTGGTTGTGAATCCACCAGTCAAAGTAGAGGCTTGACGGCTGGTAGCGGTCAATTAGCTCGCAGGTGCGCACCATCCAGTCCTCCAGCCATTCGGTGCTGGCGCCGACGGCGTAGGTGTCCTCCGTGGTTTTGCCCATCACCCTGCCGTCCAGCTCCGGACAGTAGTAGGCGGGGCCGTAAAAATTACGGTACGCGTCGTCGTTGACGTCGCTGTCAATCAGCCTGCCGGGATTCATAAAGAAATAGTGCTCGGCGCGGTGGGTAGACGCGCAGAACTGCAGCCCTGCCTTTTCGCACGCCGCCTTGATTTCACCGGCGATGTTGCGCTTGGGGCCCATCTCCTTGGCATTCCAGCGGTTAAACGCGGTGTCATACATGGCAAAGCCGTCGTGGTGCTCGCACACGGGCATCACGAATTTGGCACCGGCTTTTTTAAAGAGTGCGAGCCATTCATCGGCGTTGAACTTTTCACCCTTAAACAGCGGGATAAAATCCTTGTAGCCGAATTCGCTCTGCTTGCCGTAGGTTTTCAGATGGTATTCGTATTCTCGCACGTTCGTGTCGTACATCGAGCGTGAATACCATTCGCTGCCGAAGGCAGGTACGCTGTAAATACCCCAGTGAATGAAAATGCCGAACTTGCCCTGATAGTACCAGTCGGGTGTTTTATGCCCGGAGAGCGACTGCCAGTTGTCCTTATATTTGCCGTTTGCATTGACCTCGTCAATTTGTCTGAGATAGTCGTTTACCGTCATGTTTTCACCTCGTCAAGTTAATAAGTCTATGATATGAGAAAGGCGCGGTGTGCTGCGGAGATAGGCGAGAAACGCCTCCTGATACGCCTTTTCCTCCTGCCGCGTCTGCTGCTGAGAGGCGAGAATTTCCGCTTCCTGTAATACCTCAGCGGAAACGAAAGTGAGGTTTGCCAGCGCTTTTTCCGTTTTCATCACAACCTGTCGGTACTGCGGACCGAGCGATAATAACTGCAGCGAATCGTCTGCGCTGAGCAGGCCGCTCGTCATCACACCGTAGGTATCGTAAATCGTGTCGTTTGCTATCGGACCGAGAATCACATCCGCCGTCTCGCTGTCTGCATAGCCGGCGCGGTTTTTCAATATGTAGTGAAACCAGCGCTCATCCCGTTCCAGACGAAGCACCGTCAGGTCTGATAAATCGAGCTCATAAGTATTCAGAAAGGTATCCGTATGGCTGCGCAGCTTTGCCCAGCGCTTTGCAAAAGCCTCGCTGTCCGTCAAATAGAATCCCTGACCGAGGTCGGCGTTCTTTCTGCCGTGCTGTAAATCCGGCTGCCGGATTTCCTGAAAGCTCGTGTGATATAAGGTGATGTGCTGTTCCATAGTGAATCCTTTTTATAACATATGCCGTATCGGCTGAATGTCCGGCAGCCCCTCAAAGCCGTAAAAGCGCTGCGCGTTGCGAAACAGGAATTGCTCCTTGTTTTCCTTGCTGATTTCGTTTGATTTGGTGATGAAATCATAGCTCATTT